>SKHR01000125.1 GCA_007116865.1 Marinospirillum sp.
CAAAAAAGGGGCTTTCGCCCCTTTGATTCAGCGTGTTACCACCATGTAATCACGAATTACTTCGCTGCACCAGTGGTTTTTGCAGCGGGTGCTTTGGCCGCTGGCTTGGCTTCTGCCGCTGCTTTATTGAATGCTTGGCTGCGTGATTCTTCCAGTACCTTTTCAACTTCAGCTTTAAATTCCATGCTCATATCAGCCATGGTTTTAGCGTCTTCCAGTACCTTCTTGCTCAGAGTGCTCAGCATTTCTGCTTGCGCTGCACTATAGTCACGAACGCTGTCCGCATCTTTGACTTCAGTGGCCTGCTTCATTTGCGACAGCCCCATGTGGCTGTAGGCTTTCAAAGCTTCCAGCTGGAAGTCAGTCATTTTCTCCATGTTCTCAACCAAAAGCGCATTGATTTTACGCAGCGGGTTGTACATGTTTTTGGTTTGCTCGGCAAAAGCGTTCATCATTTTGTCCTGCATGGCTTTATCTTGAATCATCGTTGTTACTCCTTAAGGTTTGGTTAGTCGCCACTGGGCGATATTATTCAGACACTCTCATTAATTAGCCACCCGCTTATTCAAGCTTAATCGGTGATCACGACAAACTCGTGACAGCCGGGCAGGTCGCCTTGAGCTTATTATTTTTCTTCCTTACTCTGGCCATAGCCAGCCATGAGATCCATCATCATTTTTTGGTAACTGTTGACCGAGCTAAAGCTTTGGGAAATAAATGGCTGCAACAACGAAAGCGGATCATAACCCTCCACGCCTGCCTCCATCTGCTCCTGGATCCTCCGCATCAGCTCATCTTGCAAAGGCTGCACATCTGGCAGTCCCATTGCCTTGCGAAATTCTTCGGGCGTCATCTCTAAGTCAATATTAACTTTCACACCAGACCCCCTAGCTCATCAACTGTAAACGCTTAGGACTATATTTAAGCACCGAGCCCCTCATAACGCAACTGCGAAATAAAGTAAATGCTAAAAAGCATAGAAACCACTGATTACAAACACTATCACAGCAAAAAGACCTAGCGAAGCACAGGAGTACCCACATGAACACCGGAATTTTGACCTTGGTGACGGCACCAGTGGTCCATCAGTACCAGGGCCAACATGGCTTCAGCAATGGGTGTTGCACGTATCCCCACACAGGGATCATGTCGACCCTCGGTGATCACTTCACAGGCCTGACCCAGTTGGTCAATACTCCGCCCCGGCAAACGCAGGCTGGAAGTTGGTTTCAGTGCGATGCTCACTCGCAAAGCCTGGCCGCTGGAAATGCCACCCAAAACCCCGCCAGCATGGTTGCTTAAAAACCCCTCCGGGGTCATTTCATCGCGGTGCTCGGTGCCTTTTTGTTCCACACAGGCAAAACCATCACCGATTTCTACTCCTTTGACCGCATTGATCGACATCATGGCATGAGCAATGTCAGCATCCAGTCGATCAAAAATCGGTTCACCCAAGCCGGGGGGCACGCCTTCGGCCACCACCTCAATCCGCGCACCGATGGAGTCACCAGATTTTCTCAGGGCATCCATATAGCTTTCCATCGCGGCCACCTTGTCTGGGTCCGGGCAAAAAAACGGATTGTCATTGATGCTTTCCCAGTCAATTTTTTCGATCCGAATCGGACCTAATTGAGACAGGTAACCACGGATCTCTATCCCCTGAGCCGCCAGGAATTTTTTCGCAATACCTCCGGCCGCCACCCGCATGGCCGTTTCTCGGGCCGAGCTGCGGCCACCACCACGGTAATCTCTAACCCCGTATTTATGATGGTAGGTGTAGTCCGCATGAGCGGGACGGAACTGATCCTTGATTTTTCCATAGTCCTTGGAGCGCTGATCGGTATTTTCAATCAACAAGCCGATAGGCGTGCCAGTCGTGACCCCTTCAAACACCCCGGAAAGAATGCGCACCTGATCCGGCTCACGGCGCTGAGTGGTATGACGACTGGTGCCCGGTTTGCGCCGATCAAGGTCATTTTGCAAATCGGCTTCACACAAAGGCAGGCCCGGAGGGCAGCCGTCAACAATGGCACCCAGGGCCGGCCCATGACTCTCACCAAAGGTGGTCAGGGTAAAAAGTTTTCCAAGCGTGTTACCTGACATATTTATTCCTATCGATCACTGGTCGCCAGCACAGCTTCAAAGTCTGCCTGATGGGCAGCCAGCTGGTCAGCGGTTAAAACAAAAACGCCCCGAGCCTGGGATTCAAACTCCACCCATAAAAACGGTACCTGTGGCAGTAAAGCCTCTAAGGCCTCATCGCTATTGCCGACCTCGACCACCAGCAAGCCTTGAGGGGTCAGATGGTGCCTGGCCTGCGCTAAGATCACGCGAACCAGAGACAGACCATCCTCACCCGCAGCAAGTGCCAACTCCGGTTCTTGACGATACTCTTCAGGCATGGTCGCCAGGTCTCGTGCATCCACATAAGGCGGATTGCTGACGATCAAGTCAAAGGTTTCACCGTCCAGCCCACGGAACAAGTCGCCACAATGTGTTTTCACACGGCTGAGCAGATGGTGACGAGCAATATTTTCTTCGGCCACATCCAGCGCATCCTGAGAGATGTCCGCCAGGACAACCTCAGCCACAGGAAAAGCATAGGCACAGGCGATGCCAATACAGCCACTGCCGGTACACAAATCCAAAATGCGCTTGGGCGGTTCCAGCGCATCAACCCAGGGAGAAAACCCCTGTTCGATCAGCTCAGCAATCGGAGAACGCGGGATCAACACGCGGGGATCCACCTTGAAAGCCAGTCCAGCGAACCAGCTTTCTCCTAGGAGATAAGGTAAAGGGGTGTGCTGCTCACAACGCTGCTGGATCAAGTGCAGAAGCTTTTCGCGCTCCAGTTGGGTCAGGCGAGCATCCAGCAGGCGTTCATCGGTATCCCAGGGCAGGTGCAGGCTGCCCAGCACCAGGTGCAGGGCTTCATCCCACGCATTGTCGGTTCCATGCCCATAATAGAGGTTATGCCGATTGAACTGAGTCAAAGCCCAGCGAATAAAGTCACGCAGGGTTTGTAATTCTTGTACCAGGGAGGTCGTTGACTGTGTCATCACTTTGGCCTTTTTCCTGTCTTTTCAGACCCATGATAAACTCTCAGTGTACCATGATTTTATTGAGTGACTTGTCGGTTCCAACAAATCTCTGACGTGGAATTTTAGTGCAAAAACCCAAGGAGTTCTTTTATGTCTGCCAGTCCACCCTCAGATGATGAGCAGAAGCTGTTTCGTGAGCTGATGCAGGATGTCCGCCCCATCAAGCAGGACAAGGCCGATCTGGGTAAAAAGCCCCCTCCCCTGACCCAGGAGATGGTAAAGCACCGCCGAGCTGTGGCTCAAACCAGCCAGTCCAACTGGTTGACTGATGGGCTGTCTGACGGCCAGGTGCAGGCGGTTGAGCCTTCACAGCCACTGAGCTTTCATGTGCCGGATCTGCCGGCCAGAGACTGGGAGGCCTTGCGCCGTGGTCGTATTGCCTGGCAGGAAGGGCTCGACTGTCATGGCTACACGCTTGAGCAGGCCAGAGCAGCCGTGTTTAGTTTTATCCAGGAAGGTTACCAGCGCGGTCTGCGCTGTCTGCTGCTGGTGCACGGCAAGGCTTACAACCGTACGGGTGAAACACCCAGCATCAAGTCCCATGTCAATGCCTGGCTAAGACAAATCCCCCAGGTACTGGCCTTTGTGTCCGCACAGCCTGCCGATGGTGGAACCGGTGCGGTTTACCTGTTGCTGCGCAACTCGCGCAAACAGTCGCAAAAGAATCGCCCTCAATAACCCTCTCGCCCGGTCACCAAGCCTGCCGGAGTCTCGCCTTGATCCAGCTGACGTAAACTTTCTGCCACCTGCTCAGCCGCCGGATAAGGCAGGGTTTCTGCGGCCACATGCGGAGTCACCACCACTTTTGGGTGAGCCCAAAAAGGGTGTTCTGAAGGCAGAGGCTCAGGATAAAAAACATCCAAAACGGCTAAGCGCAGATGCCCATCATCCAGCAGGCGGATCAAATCCTCATCCACTACCTGCACCCCTCTGGCCACATTGACCAACACGGCTCCCTGCGGCAAGCGACTCAGGCGCTCATAACTCAACAGTCCTTGTGTTTGTGGTGTATTGGGTAACAGGCTGATCAAAACATCACTGTGACGAATCACTTGCTCCAAGCCCGCCTCACCGGTCAATACGTCAACTCCCGGCAAATCAATTGCGCTTCGCTTCCAGCCCTGAACCGGGTAGCCCAGCTCGGCAAGCTGCTGTGCGACCGATTGTCCTAACGCACCCAGTCCTAACACCCCCAGGCGCATCTCTGCCCTTGATCTGGCCATACTAACCTGCCAGGTTTGCTGCTGTTGCAGCTGGGCATAGGTGTCAAAATCCCGCTGCACGGTGAGCACACTCCACAAGATATACTCCACCATCTGCTGCGCCATACCGGCATCCAGCAAGCGGACCAGCGGAATGTTGTCCGCTAGGTCAGGGCGACGAACAAAGGCATCTACGCCTGCCCCCAAGGCAAACACACCTTTGAGCTGCTGGAAGGGTGCAAACAAACCTGGCGGTGGATTCCACGCAGCCACCCAGCGTACCTGCTCAGGGTCGTAAGCGTCATTCTGGGTGACAACAGACAGACTCGGGCACCATTTCTGCAATGCCTCCAGCCAGGTGTTTTGGTTTTGCTCCACGTATAAAAATAGCATTAAAAAAACCCTTTATTAATCTTCGTTCTATCAGCCTAGCAGATAGATTAAGATTAGAAAAAGAAGGCCAAACATGGTAAGTTGTGAACTGTCTTTTTGTCGTATTAGCAAGGGGTCTGCAACTTGGTCACGCCAACGGAACTGCGTCAATTTGAACGTCTCGCTGAATTCACAGACGAACAGCTCATTCTGCTGTTGCCCTTGATCCGCACCCACCGTCATCTGAATCCGGGCGAACTGGTCATTCCTCTGGGCTACGATGAAGCCTGTGAGTTTTTTCTGCTACAAGGCGACCTGCAACTGATCGCAGAGGATGGCAAAAAAAAGGTCGTGATGGGGGGAAGCCCAGAAGCCCGTCACAGCATTGCGCGCTTGCGCCCCAGCATGTTTGAAGTCCGCACGCTAAGTGCCTGCGTAATGCTGGCTCTGCCCTCCAGCGAGCTGATGAAACTGGCACAACCCAAAAAGCGCCATCCCGTACCAGAGCTTAGCCTGTCACTGGAGGCCAAAAAATACTACAAAACCCTGGCACAGCAACTGGAAAATCAGACTTTTCAACTTAAAAGTCTGCCAAGGGTTGCTCTCAAGCTGCAGCCGGCCTTAGAGCAACCGATTCATGACCCTGTAGCACTTGATGCGCTGGTTCGGCGCGACCCAAACATTGCAGCCAAGCTCATGGGCACAGCTAATCGTGATCGCCGGGATGCGATGTCTCCCTGCCAAACCACGCTGGAAGCAATCAAAACCCTGGGGCTGGAGACGGCCACCACCCTGGCTCGTCACTTTGCCCAAAAACAGGTTTTTGTTGCCCGCCACCCCTGGGTCAAACTGCGCAGTATTGAGTCCTGGCTTCAAGCTCAAAAAGTCGCTCAGATTGCGCAAATGCTGGCCTCGCGTCACCCACATCTTTCACGCGCTTTGGTTTATCAACTGGGACAGCTACATAACCTGGGTGAAATGGCGGTACTGCAATTGATGGACAAGGAAGTGAACCTGCCAATGGCTCGCTTAGAAAAACTTCTCCATGAAGTCACACCCGCAGCAAGTGCTTTATTGCTCAGTCACCTGCACTTCGATGCTCATAGCATTGAGGTGCTTGCCGGTTTGCACAACTGGCAAGAAACCTCCAGTGACCCACTGATCACTCTAACCGAGCTGGTACGTGTCGCACGGCTGCATCACCTGATGGGTAGTGATCAACGCCATCTGGCTCCCAGACCTGACTCGGTCCCAGCCTTTGCCAAGCTCACCCAACTGGGTCTAACACCTGAATTCAGCCTGGCTGTGATCAATGAAAGCAATCATAAAATAGCCCGTCTGCAACAAGCCTTGGGCATTTCACTGGAAGCCTGACTGCACCTGCCTGTATCCACGTCACATCTGTGCTATATTGCTGAATAATCCAACCCTTAATGACTCAAGTGACCCGTCACTTTAAGGTTAAGCATGCATATCGAAGAACTCAGCCAATTCGAACAGTTTTCTCAACTGAGTGAAGAAGACCGGATTCTGCTTCAGTCCAGTTTGCGCATTCAGGAGTGCATGAAGAATGATGAGCTGATCATCCCTCTTGGCTACCGCGAAGACCTTGAGTTTTTCTTGCTTGAAGGTGGCGTCAAGCTGATCAGTGAAGATGGGCGCGAACAAACCATCTCTGCCGGTGCGCCAGAAGCTCGCTTTTGTCTGGCTCGACTCAGGCCCAGCCTTTATGAAGTCCGCAGCAAGGGTTATGCCCGCCTGCTGCTGGTGCCAGGCAGTGTGCTCAGCGAAAAAGTCAAAATTGCAACAGCCTCGCAAAAAAACATGGATGCCCTGTCTCCCATGGCAGAAAAGCTCTATCAGCGCCTGTCAATTGCATTGGATGCTCAAACCTTCAAACTACCCAGCATCCCGGATGTTGCCTTAAAGGTTCGTGAAATTCTCGAGCGGGAAGAGCCAGAAATGGAGGATTTGGAAGCCGCCATCAACCGCGATCCTTCCATTGCGGCCAAACTGGTTGCAGCGGCCAACAGTGCCCTGTATCGCCGCGGCCAGGCTTGCAGTACCACTCGTGACGCCTTGCGCCGTCTGGGGCTGGATACCACTTCTCAGTTGGTCATGCTGTTTTCTCTCAGCCAACTATTTAATGCCGAACACGGCTGGGTGAAACAGCGCATGACGCAGACCTGGACTCAAGGTGTTCGAGTCGCAGCGATCGCTCAACTTCTGGCGCTCAATCACAAGCACCTTTCCAGTGATGAAGCCCTGTTGCTCGGCCTGATTCACAATCTTGGTGAACTGGCGATTCTTAAATTCATTGATCAAGAAGAAGTGATTGATAGCGCGCAAATGGAAACCGTACTTGAAGAGCTCATGCCTCAAGGCGGCGCTCTGCTTCTGAGCCACTGGAATTTTGATGAATCATTCATTCAAATTCTTGCCAACCTGAACAACTGGCAAGAAGACACCGGGGGGGATCAACCCACACTGGGCGATCTGCTGCGTGTCGCTCGGCTTCACAGCTTGATCGGCTCACCCCACCAGTACCGCTTCCCGCGCATGGATGAGGTGCCCGCTTTCCAGAAACTGATTGATCAAGGGCTGACACCAGAACTGAGCCTGCAACTGGTTGAAGATGCCGCTGATCAGGTCAAAGAAGTTCACACCCTGTTTGGTATCGGCTGAAACCAGCCGCCAGGCATTGCCAAGGTGGGAAGATCACGGGGTGGGGTTTACTCCTGGAAGCAAACCTCAACCACAAAATCACCGCTTTCAACATGAAAAGGCAAATAGATTTTAGGGCCGTACACACTGTGGAGAATTTTGTGTCCCTGACCGACGAAAGTCACCGGCTGTGATAAGTAAAAATCATAGCCTTTTTCAGAAAGGATCTTCTTTGCTCCCCCAGACACCATATTGGTGATCTCACCGACCAGGTCGCGCACAGTGTCATCTATCTTGGTTGGGCGCTCACCCAGCATCCGTTCAACCAAATCCAAAGCCACCGACTCAGAAAAAGTGATCGCCAAGGAGCCAGAGGTTTGCTCACCCATCAGGTCAATAAATCCCGTGACCACACCACGAGCAATGTTGTCTTCTTTCAGCACAGGCTTGCCGACTTGAGGTTGCAACTGGCACATGGTGCGTAACACGTTGACCATGGCATGCAAAAAAGGATTGATAAACTCTGCGCGCATGCGATTAGAAGCCTTTCATCGGTTTAATCAGGTCAAAAGCTTACCGCAAATACCCTGCAAAAGGGAGGGAGTGGAGCGTTTTCTCAGTGAAAAAAATTGATGCGCCCAAAAGCCTTGACTCAGGTTAGAATGAACCTGGACGTTCATCTCTCAAAATGCGTCAGTCAGTATGAGGAGGCAGTATGTCAGGACCCCTAGAGCCCGTCTCAGCAGTCAGCGAGCCGTGTCAAATACAGCGTTTCATCAAAAAAGCCAATGAGCAGTATGCCCTCAGTCTGGACAGTGACCAGGCCTTGCATGAATGGAGCCTCAACAGCCCTTCGGAGTTCTGGGCACTGGTCTGGGAGTTCGCCCAGGTCACCGCCGCCCAGCAGGGTTCCATTGCCTTAGCCCCGGATGCAGAGTCATTGCAAAAGCGCTGGTTTCCTCAGGCAAAGTTCAATCTTGCTGAGAACCTGCTTCGTTTTCAAGATGACCGTCCTGCGCTGTTTTTCAGCCGCGCTGGGCGAGTCCAACAACTCAGTCACGCGGAGCTTTACAAAAAAGTCGCCCAGTTGGCACTGGCGATGGAAAAGAAAGGCATCGGCCCCGGAGACAGAATCGCCAGCCTGTTGCCAAACACTGAACAGGCAGTGATTTGTTTTTTAGCCACCGCAAGCCTTGGCGCCATCTGGATTCCTTATACATCCAGACTGACCTGTAGACAGCAATTGACCTTACTCAAGCAGGCCCAACCCCGATTGATCTTTGCCTCACTGGCTGACACTCAGGTGACACTGAATCAGCTGGTTGATCTGACGGAACACCTTGCCTTAGAAGCCTTGGTTTTTGCTGACGACTTCAACCCGGTAGAACCCCTGGACCTCCCCCAACTCGTCCACTGGAATGACTTTGTCCACTCCCAGGCGGGTGAAATCAGCTTTGCTCAACTCCCCTTTGGCCAGCCGCTTTACCTACGTCCGGTTGAAGATGCCGAGGGCCAGCTACGGCTTTTGGTTCAGGGTGCAGGCGGAACTTTCATCCAGTCTTTATGCCAGCAGCAGCTCCACCTGAATCTGCAAGCGGGTGACCACTTGATGCTGGCAAACGAAGATCCCAACCTGCTTGACTGGCAGATGATGGCACTGGCCTACGGGGCAACGCTGGTGCTCTGCCCCGCCTCCCTGACTCAAGTCGATCAAGCAGATTTTTGGTCACTGGTCGAAGCGGCAAAGGTCACCTGTTTGGGGCTGACTTCAGCTCAACTCAATCAACTGACCCAGTTGCAAGCCAAGCCCAAAAATCAGCAGGATTTATCCAGCTTGACCCAACTGATCTGCCTGGATGGCCCTCTCACCAGCGAGGCTTGGGAAGCGGCTTTAACACATCTACAGCCCGAACTGCGCCCAGCAGTGATGCGGCTTCACCCGGACAGCCTGTGCAGCTACGCACTGAGCAATCCCCTGTCACCCATTTGGGCCGGGCAACTGCCTTGCACGTCACTCGGGCTGGCGCTGGAAGTGCGCCAGGATACTGGGGAAGTGCTGATCAACGCGCCCTTCCCGGCTCAGCCCATCGGTTTTTGGGAGGATCTGCGGGGCACCACCTATCAGGCCACCTATCACCCGGATAGAGAAGCCGCCTGGCTCAGTGGGTTCAGGGCGGAAACCACCGAACAAGGTGGACTCACCTACCTGGCTGACTAACCAACAAAAAGGGTGGCATTGCAGCCACCCTTTTTGTTTCAGACCAGAGGCATCACAGACGCTCGAAGATCGTCGCGACCCCTTGCCCCATGCCAATACACATGGTGGCAAGCCCCAGCGTGGCCTGCTTTTGTTCCATCACATTGAGCAAAGTAGTACAGATCCGGGCACCGGAACAACCCAGGGGATGACCCAGAGCAATCGCGCCACCGTTCAAATTGACCTTCTGCTCCATGCTGTCCAGCAGCTTGAGGTCTTTCAGCACCGGCAAACCCTGGGCGGCAAAGGCTTCGTTCAGCTCAACCACTTCAATATCTTCAATGGTCAGGCCCGCTGCCTTAAGTGCTTTTTTCGATGCAGGCACTGGACCATAACCCATGATGGAGGGGTCACAACCGGCCACGCCCATCGAACGCACCTTGGCAATCGGTGTCAGTCCCAAAGCCTGGGCTCGAGCATAGCTCATCACCAGCATGGCAGAAGCGCCAACCGACAGCGCCGAGGAAGTCCCTGCTGTGACCGTGCCATTGCGTGGATCAAACACCGGCTTCAGCCCCGCCAGGGTTTCAACCGTGGTTTCCGGGCGTATCACTTCATCCCGAGTGATCAGCTTGCGGCGACCTTCGGCATCATGGCCTTCAACACCAATGATTTCTTTATCAAAACGACCCTGAGTTGAAGCTTCATGAGCCAGACGATGCGAGCGCGCGCCCATCTCGTCCTGCTGCTGGCGGGTGATGCCGTGCATCTTCCCTAAAAGCTCTGCAGTCAAACCCATCATCATGGCCGCTTTGGCAGCGTACTTACTGGCCGCCGGATTCACATCCACGCCGTGGGCCATTGGCACATGATCCATATGCTCAACACCACCGATCACATACACCTCTCCCAAACCTGCCTGGATGTTCGCTCCGGCAATGTGCAGGGCGGTCATCGATGAACCACACAGACGGTTGACGGTTTGCGCCGGAACACTGCGTGGAATGCCGGTCATGATCGCCGCATTACGGGCAATGTTCATCGACTGCTCCAGGGTCTGGTTGACACAGCCCCAGATCACGTCATCCACTTCCGCAGGGTTGGCAGCGGTGTTTCGATCAAACAGCGCTTGCATCACCGCGGCAGACAGATTCTCTGCTCGCACATTACGGAAGGCACCCATTTTGGCTTTACCCATGGCGGTGCGCACACCATCAACAATTACGATATCACGAGGTTGCAGACTCATTGTTTTTCTCCTGAATTCGGTCTCTGGATCACGTTAGGCGTAAAAACGCTCGCCCTTGGCAGCCATATCACGCAGCTTGTCGGTTGCCTGATACAAAGGCCCCAGCTCAGCCAGAGAATCGGCCAGCTCAACAAAAGCCGCCACACCCATCGCATCAATGTAACGCAGTGCGCCACCACGGAAGGGAGGAAAGCCAATACCGTAAATCAAAGCCATATCCGCTTCAGAGGCAGTGTCCACTATGCCATCTTCCAGGCAGCGAACGGTTTCCAGACACAAGGGCACCATCATTCGGGCAATGATCTGCTCATCGGTCAGCTCACGGGTTTCCGTGACCAGTGGCTTGATCAAAGCATCGGTGGATTCATCCGCGAGTTTTTTCGGTTTGCCTTTGCGGTCTTCTTCATAGCGATAGAAACCCGTGTCATTTTTCTGCCCCAAACGACCGGCTTCATACATGATATCCAGTACCGTTTTGCCTTCACGCTTCATGCGCTCAGGAAAGCCCTCGGCCATCACGGCATTGGCGTGCACCGCGGTATCCAGACCGACCACATCCAGCAGATAAGCAGGGCCCATCGGCCAGCCAAACTTCTCCATCACCTTATCCACACGCTGGAAGTCTGCACCATGCTCAACCAGGCCAATGAACCCACCAAAGTAGGGGAAGAGCACTCGGTTGACCAGGAAACCGGGGCAGTCGTTGACAACAATCGGCGTCTTGCCCATTTGCTTGGCATAGGCCACGGTTGACGCGATCGCCTGCTCGGAGGATTGTTCACCACGAATGACTTCGACCAATGGCATCCGGTGCACCGGATTAAAGAAGTGCATCCCACAGAAGTTTTCTGGACGTTTGAGGTTTTTCGCCAGACTGGTGATCGAGATGGTCGAAGTGTTCGAAGTGATGATCGAGGTTTCTGCCACTTGATCTTCCAGATCCGCCAATACACTGGCTTTGATCTTGGGGTTTTCGACCACGGCTTCAACGGTCAGATCCACATCGGCAAAATCACCATAAGACAGGGTTGGACGAATACGCCCCAGGGCTTCACCCATCTGTGCAACCGTGAGTTTCTTGCGCTCAACCTGTTTGGCGAGCAGCTTGTTGGCTTCTTTCATGCCCAACTGCAAAGCAGGTTCATTGATATCCTTCATCAGGATCGGGGTGCCTTTAGAGGCCGACTGATAGGCCACGCCACCGCCCATGATCCCTGCACCGAGCACTGCCGCCTTAGCCACAGGTTTGACTTGTTTTTCATAGGCCGAGGCTTTTTTCTTGATCAACTGATCACTCAGGAACAGGCCGACCAGGTTAAAACACACCTCGGTTTTCGCCATTTTGGCAAAGGTTTTGGCTTCGACTTCCTGAGCTTTATCACGCCCAGCGGTTGCGCCTTTCTGAATTGCCTTGATGGCTTCAACGGGGGCCGGGTAATGAGGGCCTGCTTTACCCGCGACAAATCCTTTGGCGGTCTCAAATACCATCATGGATTCGACCGGATTCAGCTTCAGCGGTGCTTTTTTCTCTTCACGGCGCGCCTGCCAGTCTAAACGCCCGGCCTGCGCCTCAGCCAGAATATCCAGTGCGGTTTCACGCAGCTTATCCAGCGCTACAACCGCATCCACCGCGCCCACTTTTAAAGCGGCCGCGGCTTTGTTTTCGGTGCCACCGGCAATCCACTCAATGGCATTGTCCGCGCCGATCAAACGAGGCAAGCGCACACAGCCGCCCCAACCGGGGATGATGCCGAGCTTGGTTTCAGGTAATCCAATTTTGGCGGTTTCCGCCATGACACGAAAATCGGTGGTCAATAAGACCTCACAGCCACCGCCTAAAGCCAGACCATTGATCGCTGTCACGGTTGGATAGGGCAAGTCTTCGATTTGGTTGAACAGTGCATGAACCTTCATGTTCATTTCAACCAGGTACTCCTCGGTCTGGTTGAACACCCCATGAAATTCCGTGATATCCGCACCGACAATGAACACCTCTTTCGCGCTGCTGATCACTAACCCTTTGATCCCTGGCGCCTGTGCCAACGCGGCGACGGCCTCCCCCAGCTCGCCGACCACGGCACTGCTTAACTTGTTGACTGACTCGCCTTGCAAATCAAAGGTCAGTTCGGCATTACCGTCACTGAGCGCTTCTACTCGAATGGCTTGACCTTGGTAAATCATCGTGTGATCTCCAACTTTTTGTTGTATGGAAAAGACTCAAACAAACTTTTCATACAGTCGTTTGAACTTGAGACTAAGAGTCGACCATTCGCCGCCGCTTGTCAAGACGCACAATAAAACCCAAAGGAGGATTTCAAGGTGAAACGGGGTCGATTTGAATCTCGCTCAAGCGGCGTCCGCGCTGAAGATCCGCGTTAAAACGTCCAGTGACTCGAACCGGTTGATCCAAAAACGGCTGGGCCGTCTGGGCAGGGTGTAAAGCAATACGCCGCTGCTGATCGTCTTCCAGCCAATAATGCTCCGGGTCTTGCATGCCGCGCACCCAACCCTCAAGGATCACCTGACGACCCTGGTAGGTTTCACTGTGCAAAAGCAAAAAAGCCGCACTGACTTCTGAAGGTGGCTTTTCGCTGCACCCGCTCAACCACAAGGCCATCACCAACCACCCGCACCCACTAAGTCGCCAAATCATCTCGCATCAACTCCATCAACTCGCTTTGCAGCTGGCTCTGATTCAGAGGCTGCTCCGTGATCAGCTCCAGGCGTGAATCACGTCGATGACTCACCGGATGGGTCACCCACTCGGAGCCGACACAATTAAAGGCTTGCCAGCGTTGCTGAGCAACCCGCATCACCGCCTTTAAACGGATCAGGTCAGGTAGCCCCAGCATCCATTGATACAGGCGATCCTCATCAAAACAGTCCTGACGATGGAACACCCAGCCCAAGGTATGAACCCCCTGCCCTTGCCCCTGCAAAAAAACCGGTTGACGCGGCTGCGGCCAGGCCAGTTGAGGCAGCGCTGCCTGTTCCATCAAAGGATGACGGATCGCTTGGTGGCTCACCGGACGCGTTTTACCCGACTGACGCGCCTGCACCTGGCTCTTTCCCGACGCCAGTATGGCAGCGGGTAGCTCACCCTGAGTCGAGCGGATCACCGCCAGCTTGGGTGGAAAAAAGGCTTCGGCTCGCGCCATGGCAGCAGCCAGTTCCTCTGGATCAGCCAGGTCCGCTTTATTGAAAACCAGAATATCCGCCAGGCTTAACTGGTCTTGAAAGGTTTCGTGTTTGAGCACCCGTGGATCTTTAAGCTGGCGCACATCAACCAGGGTGATGACCGGATGCAGGTCCAGCACCCCGGCAAACTGTTCACTGGTCAACACATCCACCATGCCAGCGGGATGCCCCAGTCCAGTGGGCTCTATCACAATACGGTCAGGCTTGAAGTGGCGTAAAAGATGCAACAGGGTGACCGACAAGCTCAACCCCATTGAGCAACAAATACAGCCACCGGCGATTTCCTTCACCTGAACCCCCGCCTGAGATTCAATCAGCTGGCCATCCACCCCCACCTGACCCAGCTCGTTGATCACCAGTGCCCAACGCTCTTCAGCTGGTTTGAGGGTGAGCAAATGATTGATCGCAGTGGTTTTGCCAACGCCTAAAAAACCACCGATCAAATGCACGGGTATCTGACTCATCGACTCACCTGCTGCTCATAATCCAGTAACTGCTGTTTCAGCTCAACACCCCAACGATAACCGCCCAGCTCACCCGACTTTGCAACCACCCGGTGACAGGGTATCACCAGTGCCAGGCGATTTCGGGCGCAGGCAGACGCCACCGCACGCACCCCTTGAGGGCAACCGACTCGCTGAGCCAGTTGGCTATAACTGATTCGCTCACCCCAGGGAATCGTTTGCAATGTCTGCCAAACACTCAGCTGAAAAGACGTTCCCTGCAAACAAAAAGGAAATTCTGGCGGGGTTTCGGGTTGCTCCAACCAAGCGGCTAACGCACGGCGCCACTCAGCAAACAGCCCTTCCGAATCAGGTACCGGTGCATGCTTCTCTGGTTTCACGTTCAGTGTCAAATCCAGTAGCCCAGCGTCACCCCAGGTCGCCTGGTAGCGCCCCCAACGGCAGTTTGAATCTGTTTTTTGCACTTTTTTATCCTTTTGATCCACACTAAACAGACGACTAAAAGCCAGTCAGACAGGAGTCCATAAATTAGCTACAATAAAAACACTGCTTTTAACTGACCGACAAATAAGGAAGCTTATCATGAGTGCTCACTCTTCGCAGGCCATGAGCCTAGGGCTGCGTATCAGCCTGTGGATTGCCGGCCTGGCGGCCATTGTGCTGCTGTTAGCCTTCATTTATGTCACCTATCTGCGCACTGCACTAGAAACCGATACACTTGAACGTCGGGCGCAGATCATGGCAGATACCCTCGGCAACCGCCTAGAAACCAAGTTTGATGTCGGTCTCACCAATGCGGCGTTGCTGGCAGGCAATCCGGAGCTGATTGATGCACTGGTTCATCACCTGCCCTCCGTTGCTGACACAGTGATCAGTCAAGCAAGACAGCAATATGGCCGTCATACCAACTACCAAGGTATTCAGGTACACATTCTGAATCATGAAGGCCAGCCTTTTGCCGCCAGTGCTCAGCGCCCAACCCAACAGGCCTCCGATTCTGAAGGCATTGGCAAAGCCTTATCGGGTAACCCTCACGCCGCTTTTGAGCGTGACGCCAATGGCAACGTACTGATTCGCGCTTTCATGCCGGTGCTGCATGAGGATCGTGTGATCGGTGTGGTCGAACTCACTCAAGGCGTGGGTAGTATCAGCCGTGACTATGCCCAGGAAAACACCCACTACTTGATGCTGCTTAATCGTGAGCTCTTAACAGAACAACAACCTGCCTGGAACAACCACCGCCTTGGTCGCTTCGTGGTTGCCAATAACAACTGGTTTACTGAAGACGTGGTCAACTTTGCTCGCCAGACGCCCCTGGACAATCTATTGAATGGCCAGGCATATCTGCTGGGTGAACAGCACTTCATGCTGGCCATTCCCGTCACTGATGCTCAAGGTCGTTTGTTAGCCGTACACCTGCTCGGCATGCCAGCAGAGACACTCAGGGATATTATTCGTCATGCCACGCAGCTGGCCGACTCCATGCTGATGGCAATGGTGCTGTTGATTCTGCTGCTCATCGGAACGGTGATTTTTCTGATTCGCAAACTGGTCGCCCAGCCGATGTCAGACATTGCGCTGGCGATGCGCGATATTGCGGAAGGACAAGGCGATCTGACCCAGCGCCTGACCGTGCATCGCGATGATGAAATTGGCCAGGTTGCGCGCCGCTTCAACCGCTTTGCCGAAAACATACAAAAACTGGTGAGCCAGATTGCTGAGCAAAGTGCTTCCGTCAAAGCCTCTGGTGATCAGTTAGATCAACTCACCGAAACCACCCGCGACGGAGCCGCCCGCCAGCAGACTGAAATAGAGCAGGTGGCTGCAGCCATCAATGAAATGGGCGCGGCCGCCAATGAAGTCGCACAGAATGCACAGCGAACTCAACAGGCAACCGAAGAAGGTGCCGATCAGGTTGGTGCCGTGCGCGAAACCATGGATCAGCTCCTCAGCAGCATCGAAAATCAAGCCACAGAAAGCGAACGTGCAACCCAGGATATTAAAGCCTTAGAAGCTCAAAGTGAATCAATCGGCGAGCTGGTTCAGGTCATCCGAGACATCACCGAGCAAACCAACCTGCTGGCACTCAATGCCGCGATTGAAGCCGCTCGTGCAGGTGAGCACGGCCGAGGTTTCGCAGTGGTCGCTGACGAGGTCAGAACCCTGGCCAGTCGCACTCATCAATCCACTGAAACCATTGAAAAAACAGTGGATGAACTGCAACAAAAAACCCGCACAGCGGTGAAAAGTATTACCGAAAACCGCGAACATGCGATCCAAAGCCTTGAGTTTGTTCGTGCCACCCATGAGCGGCTCAATCATTTGACCGACATGATGACCCAGGTGCGCGACATGACCACTCAAATCGCCGCAGCCACTGAGGAGGAAACCGCCGCCACCGACGAACTGGGACAAAGTATTCACCGCATCCAGGAAGTGGCGCATGACTCGGCTGAAAGTGCGGACCGCAGCGCCGAAAGTGCCGACAAGCTACAAAAGCTGTCTCAATCGATGCTGGATCTCGTATCACGCTTTAAATTCTAGAGAAACTATGACAAAGAAATCCCCCGACCACCCCAGGGTGATCGGGGGATTCAAAAGAATCAAATCCAGGCGTCGGTCAACGACCCAACTGACGATCCAGGCGATTAAAAGCATCCTGACTCATATACTGCTCACGCATCTGCGCTCGACTCAGCACCTCACCCTGAACACCCGCTGCCTCAGCAACTCTTTCCAGCATCTGTGTTACGTCTGACTCGCCCACGGCAACCATTGAGCAAAACTGACGCTGGCCTTCGATGGTGACATAGTCTGCATGCACACGGCGACTTCCGACCAGACGCTCATCCACCACCTGACGGATCACTTCTTCAAAGTTGCCACCCAGGCTGAGGCCGTCTTCACTGGTATCCACAGTCCGCTGATAACTTTCGGTCAAGGACTGAATTTGCGCACCCAGTGTGGCCGCCAGTTGTTGGCGGGCAGCAAGGTCTGCGCGGCTGGAATCAGAGTTGATCCGCCCCGAGGCCGGTACACAACCCGTTGCTGCCAGTGCATCGTCTGCTTGCGGCGTCACGATCCATGCAGGCAAGGAGGACGTCAGCGGTGGAGCCGCCGGTGCGGGTTGCTCCTGGGTTTTACCCGAGCAGCCCGCCATAACTACCGCACCGACCAACACCCCACCGAGCAACCATTTTGTTTTCATGATCAGATCCTTAGTATCTTCTAGTGTTTGCCAAAGCTAGTCCGAAGGCCTTTCCCTGTCAAGCGCTTCTCACGCTTGAAGGGTGGTTTTATTTGGGTAGGTGCACCTGTAAGCGACAGCCCTGATGATACTGGCTGTCC
Organism: Marinospirillum sp.; assembly: GCA_007116865.1. Classification (GTDB taxonomy): domain Bacteria; phylum Pseudomonadota; class Gammaproteobacteria; order Pseudomonadales; family Halomonadaceae; genus Marinospirillum. The sequence goes on from SKHR01000125.1 coordinate 17,796, forward strand.
AGCTCGATCTCGCCACCGTGCAAACGCAAAATCCGATCCACGGTGTACAAGCCCAACCCCAGTCCAGGTCGCATGACCTGGTTGCCTCGCTGATATTTGCCAAGCAAACGCGGCCAGTCTTCGGGGGCAATCCCAGGCCCCTGGTCTTGCAGGGTCAGCGTGACATGATAGTCTGAGTTGATCAGGCCGAGTTCAATCGTCGACCCAGGTAGCGAATAGTGCAGCGCATTATCCAGCAGATGATAAAAAGCGATGCTTAACAGATCGGCGTCGGCATACACCTCGTCATCTCCTGTGAAACATTGAATACGTGCCTGGCTTTGGCCATCCATGCGTGCAATCACTTGCTGTATTAAAGCCTGCAGTGCCACACGCCCGGTATTGCGTCGCCACACACCCTTACCCGTTTCATCGGCTTGCAACACCTTTTCAATCATTCCACTCAGTTGGCTGAGCGATTCCTTTTGACGAACCAGCAAACGGTCCAGATCCTCGCCCTGAGGGCGTTTGATCCCGATCAGCTCATTCGCGGACATAGCCGCCATCAAGGGAGTGCGAAACTCGTGAGTCACCAAATGCATAAAGTGTGCCTGCTCCAGACGCCCGGTTTTTTCTTCTTCCAGTGCCTGATGCAAAGCCGATTCACGCGCCTTCTCAAAATTTTGTTTCGCGGCATAGGTATGCTCACTGACACTGAGCTGCATCAACAACATATGCAGCATGATCACCAGCAAGGACTGGTAGTTATTCCAGCTGATATGCG
>SKHR01000033.1 GCA_007116865.1 Marinospirillum sp.
CCCCGATCAAAGTTCATATTGCCATCATCCGTGTTACTGGATGAGTGACCCTGGTAGCTGGCATTGGCATCAGGGTCTTTGCCCATCGCATCAGCAGTGCCGCGTGCAACATAGTCATAGTCGCGGCTTTGCATCCGCCAGCTGGTGCCTAGCGTGAGCTGGGAGTTGACGTTGACATTGACATCACCCAGTTGAAAGTTGGCCGCCTGGGTTTGGAAAGACAAACCCGCTACCGCTAAAGCGAGCAGACTTAAACGGGGTAAATGAGTGGTGAATCCTGTTTTTGGTGAGCAGTTTTTTCGGCTCATGAAGAACACCTCTTTTATTGTTATGGGTCAGGGTGCGCGACCAGTCATGGGCATCAATGAGAGTGTGGAGCCTGACTGATCGAGGCTGACAGCCGGTTGAGTCAAAACGGTCGTTTGATAACTCTGACTCTAGTCTGGTACTGCGACATTTTGCGGGCTATCACTCTTTAGAGTGATTTTTCAAACGTGAAGGGGTGTTAAAAGTGCGGCTTAAATCGAGCCAAAACAATCTATCTATTTGGTTTTATTGTTAATTATGAGATCAGCTTGCTTTTGCTCAACCTTGTGATGCTGTGTGGCTCCGTAACAGTGGCAGAGTGAGGCGGTAACAGTCGCCTAGTCGATGAGTCTGGACAGCAGGGTTTCTGACAAGCAGAATGCAAAGGCAGTTCAAGGCTTCGAGTGACTATTTCAGGATGAGGTTGAACCATGCGTAGAGTCGTTTTCAATCAAAAAGGCGGTGTGGGCAAGTCCAGCATCACGTGCAACTTGGCGGCAATCAGTGCAGCTCAGGGGGTGCCGACCCTGGTGATTGATTTGGACCCGCAGGGGAATTCCAGCCATTACCTGACCGGTCAGGCAGCGGAAACACTGCCGGACAGCATGTTCGACTTTTTTGAGCAGTCACTCACTCTGGGTGGTGGACGCCGCGCCTTAACGGACCTGATCCAGCCGAGTCAGTATGAAAACCTCTATGTGCTGGCCGCGCATCCAGAGCTGGAAAGTCTGGAAGCCAAGCTGGAATCCCGTTACAAGATTTATAAGTTGAAGGAAGCCCTGCAAGCCTTGGGCAATGACTATCAGATCTGGATCGATACGCCGCCCGCACTGAACTTCTTTTCTCGCTCCGCATTGATTGCGGCCCAGCGCTGCTTGATTCCTTTTGACTGTGATGCTTTTTCACGCCAGGCCCTTTACTCCCTTCAAGCAGCGATTGATGAGTTGCGCTCAGATCATAACGAAGACCTGGCGATTGAAGGCATCGTGGTGAACCAGTACAACGCACAGGCTAATCTGCCTCGGCAGTTGATTGAAGAGCTGCTCAGTGAGCAGCATCCGGTTTTGCCGGTGCATTTGACCAGCTCGGTCAAAATGCGTGAGTCGCACCAGCTCTCCAAACCGTTGATTCACTCGGCACCCAAGCACAAGCTCACGCAGCAGTTTGTTGCCTTGCATGAGCTGCTGAATGGTTGAGACTGACCGACCCCAGCCCTTGGGTGTGTCGGCGGCGGTCGTTTCCAATCAGGCAGGCGTTTTTGATGACTGGCAGGCGGTTCTGGATCGTCATCGGGCGCACCCCTTTCGTAAACCCATCGCGGATTTTAATCGCCTGGCTTTCGAGCAGGCGGCTGAGCACTGGTCGCGCCAGGGGGGTGAGCTGATCCTGGATTCAGGCTGCGGCGTGGGGCAAAGTACTCGCCTTTTGGCGGCGCGTTTTCCACAGGCTTGTGTGATTGGCGTTGATCGCTCAGCGGATCGGCTGACGCGCCAGTTGGGGCCGGTGCCCAGCAATGCCTGTTTGATTCGTGCCGATCTGGTGGATTTTTGGCGTCTGGCCAAAGCGGCAGGCTGGCAATTGCAGCAGCATTTTTTGCTTTATCCCAACCCCAGCCCCAAGAAAAAAGACTTTAAACTGCGCTGGCACGGACATCCGGTTTTTCCTGATTTACTCGCACTCGGCGGTCGGTTAGAGTGCCGCAGTAATTGGCGCATCTACTGTGAAGAGATGGCGCTGGCGTTAAACTATTTGGGTTTTTCTCCTCAAGTCAGCGCGCTAGAGGTGACGGAACCCTTAACCCCTTTTGAACGTAAATATCAGCTCAGTGGTCATGAGCTGTGGCAACTAGAAGTTAATTTGAATGCACCCAACCCAGCCTGATCCTGTCCCTGCTCCTACCCCAGAATTCAAGCAACGCCCAGCCGCTAAACCGCCGTCTGAATTTGAGCGCACAGTACGTCAAATGGCGGCCATGACAGACGCCGCTGCACACCCTCGTAAACCTTTTCAGGCGCGTGGCAGTTTTATCAAGCGCTGTGATGGGTGTCGGATGCCACGGGATTTTTGCATTTGTGGTTTTCGGACCCCGGTGACAACCCAGGCAGAATTTTGGGTGTTGATGCATCGTGAAGAACTCAACAAACCCACCAATACCGCGCGTTTGATCGGTGATACGCTGCCTTCCAGTCGGGTATTTATGTGGCAGCGTAACGCGCCTTCGGAGGCTCTGCTTGCCCTGTTGCAGGATGAGCGTTATCAGCCTTTTGTGATTTTTCCCGATGACCAACCGGACTATCAGCATCGGGTGGTGGCGTATGATCAGGCGCGTGAAGCACAAACAGCGCGGATTCCGGTCTTTATTCTGCTGGATGGCACCTGGCGGCAGGCGAGGCGCATGTTTCGTAAAAGCCCCTATCTGGATCACTTGCCGGTGTTGCCGGTCAGATCCTCGCGCAAAACCCTGTATCGCCTGCGTAAACCTGCCTCAGAGGCGCATTTATGCACGGCAGAGGTCGGTATTGCCTTGTTAGAAATGGCAGGAGAGACCCGCGCAGCGCAAGTGTTGCAGCACTATTTTCAGGTGTTCAATGAGGGTTATGCGGCGGCCAGAAAACAAACGCCCGCCAGTTGGAGTGAGTCGATGCAGTGGTTGAGTGAGCAGGCCAGCCACCCGGTAGATGACTGACCTTTAAAACGGATTGGTGATCAAAGGCTGTCGAGATAACGCTCGGCATCCAGTGCCGCCATGCAGCCAGTACCGGCAGAGGTGATGGCCTGGCGATAGGTGTGATCGCTCACATCACCTGCGGCAAACACACCAGTCACGCTGGTCGCAGTGGCATTGCCGTTCAGACCGCTTTTCACCTTGATGTAGCCGCCTTCCATCTCTAGCTGGCCGGTAAACAGGTCGGTGTTGGGTTTATGGCCGATGGCGATGAACACCCCGGCAACATCAATTTGTTTTTCACTCTGATTCTGGGTCTGGCGCAGTTTCAGCCCAGTCACGCCCTGAGCGTCGCCCAGCACTTCTTCAAGCTGATGGTTCCACAGTATCTCGATATTGCCTTTTTCTGCTTTTTCCAGCAGTTGGTTTTGCAGAATTTTTTCTGCCTTGAGCGAGTCACGACGGTGAATCAGGGTGACTTTTTTAGCAATGTTGGACAGATACAGTGCTTCCTCAACGGCTGTATTGCCACCGCCGACCACGGCGACTTCCTGATTACGATAGAAAAAGCCATCGCAGGTGGCACAGGCTGAAACACCGCGCCCCATAAAGGCTTCTTCACTGGGTAGCCCCAGGTATTGAGCACTGGCGCCGGTGGCGATGATCAGCGCATCACAGGTGTATTGCCCCTGATCGCCAGTCAGCACAAAGGGTTTCTGCTTGAGATCGACCTGATTGATATGATCAAACTGGATTTCGGTCTCAAAGCGCTCGGCATGTTTGCGCATCCGCTCCATGAGTTCGGGGCCTTGGACACCCTGATCGTCACCGGGCCAGTTATCAACCTCAGTGGTGGTGGTCAACTGGCCGCCCATCTGCATGCCAGTGATCAACAGGGGTTTAAGGTTGGCGCGTGCAGCATAAACCGCTGCGGTATAACCGGCAGGGCCTGAGCCCAAAATAATCAGTTGGCTGTGACGTGCGCTCATGATCACTCCTGAACAGGGTTAAAACAACAAGGACAATAAAGCCGATGGCGGATTCTAGCACTCACCAGGACCCCAGACAAAACAAGGGCCAGCATAGGCTGGCCCTTGGCGTTGACACTGTAAGCGGGATTACAGTTTGCCAGATGCCTCGGAAAGGTAGTCAGCCACGCCTTTGGCGTCAGCTTTCATGCCTTTTTGACCTTTAGTCCAGCCAGCAGGGCAGACTTCGCCATGCTCTTCGTGGAATTGCAGTGCTTCAACCAGGCGAACCATTTCATCAACATTACGGCCCAGAGGCAGGTTGTTAACGATCTGGTGCTGTACCACACCTTCCTTGTCGATCAGGAAAGAAGCGCGCAGTGCAACGCCTGCTTCTGGGTGCTCGATACCGTAAGCACGAGTGATTTCATGCTTCACGTCAGCAACCATAGTGAATTCGACTTCACCGATGCCGCCGTTATCAGGGCTGGTGTTACGCCATGCGTGGTGAGTGAACTGGCTGTCGATAGAAACACCGATGACCTCAACGCCCAGCTCTTTGAACTTAGCCATGCGGTTGTTGTGGGCAATGATTTCTGAAGGACAAACGAAAGTGAAGTCCAAAGGCCAGAAGAAAACAACACGGTACTTACCGTCAGTGCTAGACAGTTTGAAGTTTTCTACAATGCTGCCGTCGCCCAGAACTGCAGCCGCTTCAAAATCGGGGGCTTTACGGGTCACTAATACGCTCATGTGTGTCTCCTTGGTTAACATTTCAATCGGAAAAATTTCCATTGATTTGACGGTTTACTGGGGCTTTGCCCTAAAATCTATCGCCAGTTTAGGCACTCATTTGACTTTAATCAATTTAATTAAGCCAATAATTCTAATAGGCGCTTGTAATCGCTGGTGGTTCATCCCTTAACTGAAAAGGATATAAGGCTCGTTAGAGGTAAATACAACCCCTGACAAGCATTTAACTTAAAAACCTCGTGGAAAGGCACAGGTTAAAGTGCCGCGTACAAAACGTTCGACGTCAATTTGCTGCCTGACTCCGCGTCGAAACTGCTGCTCTGTGCCAACCAGGCTGGCGCAACGCAGTGTGCCGCTACAGACCTCAACCTTGAGCCCATCAAAGGATGCGCTGCCACGTGCTCTTTGAGATGAGCGGCTGGCACGGGTGATTTCAATATCGGCGGTCTGTCCGCGGACCAGCTCAAAAGCACCGGGATTAGCGGATCGCCAATCACTGCCAAAACGCCCTTGCGCATCGGTGATGGTGCACTGAACGATATCGCCAAAGCGCGCATTGGCGCGTCGCTCAGCCAGTTCTTTTTCCAGGCGCAGCTCTTCTTGGCGACGTGCTTCAGCAGCAGCGGCTCGGCGGATACGCTCGGCTTCATCAATGCGTGCCTGTTCCAGTCGTGCTTCATGCTGTTGTTCCGGGGTCATCATTTCCCAGTCACTATCAGAAATCCCCAGGGGGTTGCTGGAGCAGCCAGCCAGAAGGAGCAGGAGTA
>SKHR01000177.1 GCA_007116865.1 Marinospirillum sp.
ACCCGGTACTGTTCATGCTGGTCACACTGGGCATCATGCTGGTGCTTTACCGACGAGAGTTTCACTCAAAAACCCTCAAAGCCTTAGCGGCTGGCAGGGATCATAAAGTCCGTTTTAAAGGCATTCTTCAGCATGAAGAATTACCAGAGAACGAAAAAGGAGACACTCAATGAGGCCATTGCAAAGCCTCAGTTTGATCGCCGGCACGGTTTTTTTTGTGGGTTGTCAGGCGTTGGCGCCACAGCAAACCCTGACACGAGAAGAGTACCAGCAAAGCTCACTGGAGCAGCAGAACCGTCTACTGGAAGGCCAAGTGGCACAAATGCGCCGCCTTCTGGCCAGTCAGCAGCACCTGCAGGATTCGCTGGTTGAAGAGTTGAACGCTCTGCGTGACTGGCTATCTCAGCAGCATGAACAGCGTTTAGTGCTGCTGAACCAACATAGCTTCCAACTGGAGCAGCTTCAGCAACGGACGGGACCACCAAATAGTTTTTCCAGCTTGCGTGAAGCCACGTCACCAGCAGTGGTCGACCAGGAGGGTAAACTCTTGTTGGGGCGTTATGAATGGATTCACCTGCCAGACCAGTCACTGGTGATCCCCGCACGGGTTGATTCTGGTGCCAATACATCTTCACTGCATGCCGTTAACCTGGTTGAGTTTGAGCGTGATGGCAGCACCTGGGTGCGTTTTGAAACCCACTATCAGCCTGAGGAAGGAGCAACGCCGCAAAAAACCTTGATCGAAGCACCCTTATTGCGCAGGGTCAGGATTTTGCAGGCCAGTGGCAGTGAAAGTCGCCCTGTGATCAGTCTACCGATTCGCCTGGGCAGTTTGTCACAAGAAACCGAGTTCACCCTGACGGATCGCGGCGATATGCGCTTTCCGGCTCTGCTGGGGCGCCGCTTTATGATGGATGTCGCACTGATTGATGTAAGTCGTGAGTTTGTCCAGGGGCGCCCGGAAGCCATTCACGATTTAGAGCCACAACCATGAAACGCTATGCTTCAAGTCTGACATGGACCGCGTTAGTACTGGTGTTACTCGGGGTGATTCATAGCTGGTGGCGAGTCGAAGTTCATGATGTATCGCTTTTTCCCGGCAGCCAATACGAATACTGGGATGTGGAAGCTCGTGTTGAATTGCAGGCTCACGGACAGCCAGTCAAGGTGACCTTGACGCTCCCACAAACTCAGCCTGGTTACGTGCTTCAGGCAGAACACACGGCTTCGCCAGGCTATGGGGTCAACATTGAGTCAGACCAGGGGCGACGGGTCATCTGGACAACTCGTCAGGCCCAGGGAGAGCAGTGGCTTTATTACCGTGTCCAGTTCCGTGTTGACCCACAGCGCCATCCGCCACCTCTCGGAGTAGTGCCCGCGATCAACGAAGTACGCTGGTCGGAGCCGCTCAGTGTGGCTGCCAGTCAGTTGCTGCATCAGGCTTGGCAGGCTTCGGCTGACACTTTCAGTCTGGCGAACAACCTGACTCACCTATTAGCCGATGCCAATAACCAGAATGCACAGATGCTATTAAGTGAAATGTCTGCTGCGGAAGCGATGGTCCGTCTGCTCAATGAAGCTGAAATCCCTGCCAGACTTTTATCCGGGTTAAGGCTTGAAGATGGACGGCGAAGACAAAGTCTGCAGCCTCTGGTTCAGGTTTTTGCAACGGATCATACCTGGCGCTTATTTAGTGTCAGCCCTGCACAGGGTGCACCTCAAGACTATCTGCTGTGGCAGCAAACCGCTGGGCCGATTTTGGAAGTTGAGGGCGGCTCTGATTCACGGGTGAGCTTTTCCATGTTATCGACTCGTGAGCCTGCCAGTAGTGGTGGGCATGCCAGCGTCGCTCGGGATGCCTTGATGAACTTGTCGATTCATAGTCTGCCGATCGCTGAACAGGCGGTCTTTAAGACCTTGCTATTGCTCCCGGTCGGTGCGCTGGTGGTGGTTTTTTTTCGTGTTCTGATCGGGTTAAGGACTTCAGGTACCTTTATGCCCGTGTTGATCGCCCTGGCTTTTCTGGAAATGAGCTGGCTGCCTGGCTTGATCACCTTTTTGTTGATTGTCAGTATCGGACTGGTGCTGCGCCAGTTACTGGCATATCTCAATCTGCTTTTGGTGGCACGGGTTGCAGTGGTGATCGTCTGCGTGATTGGACTGATGGCTTTTATGGCCGTGATCTCTTTTCATGCGGGAATAAACACCGGGATGCAGGTCACCCTGTTTCCGATGATCATTCTGGCCTGGACAATTGAGCGAATGTCTATTTTATGGGAGGAAGAAGGCCCCAAGGAGGTAATGATACAAGGAGCCGGTAGCCTGATCACCGCCAGTGCAGCTTTTGTCGTCATGGATCATATGCTGATCCGCTACTGGTTGTTTAACTTCCCTGGCATGCAACTGATTGTGATGGCGATGATTCTGCTGGTTGGCAGCTATACTGGTTATCGCCTGCTCGAGTTGTGGCGCTTTCGTCCGCTGGTGACGGCGTCATCTTCAAGGTCAGATGATGTTTGAGCGCTTGCGTGACTTTTGGCAAGAAGCCCGTCAGTTGCGCGATCTGGGCGTCTTGGGTATGAATGAGCGAAACCTGTCTTTTATTGGCCGACATAACCCGCGTTCGCGTTTCCCCTTGGTTGATAACAAGCTGCAAACTAAGCTGCTGGCTAAGGACTATGAGATCGCAACTCCTGAGCTGTTGGGCGTGATACGTCATCAAGCTGAGATTGCCCAATTCACTCGGATGACTCAGGGCCACCAGGGATTTGCGATCAAACCAGCAAAAGGCAGTGGTGGCAAAGGAATCCTGGTGGTCTGTCGTAGCCAGGGAGACCGTTTTCAAAAGGCCTCAGGGGAGTGGATCACAAGGCATCAGGTGGAACGGCATTTATCTAACTTGATTTCTGGGCTGTACAGTCTTGGAGGGCATCCAGATGTTGCGATCATTGAAAGCCTGATTGTCAGTGTCTCTGCTTTTGAAGACTTTACTTTCGAAGGTGTGCCGGATATCCGTGTCGTGGTTTATCGAGGTTATCCCGTGATGGCAATGATGCGTTTATCCACCCATGCATCAGATGGTAAAGCGAATCTGCACCAAGGTGCTATCGGCGTGGGGATTGATCTAAATACTGGCAAAGCTGTTCGTGGTGTTCAGTTTGATCGTCCTGTCACCCATCATCCAGATACCGGGAAATCTCTAAATGCGCTGGCAATTGAGGACTGGCCGCAACTTCTGGCTCTCGCTGCACGCTGTTATGATATGACACGTTTAGGCTATATTGGTGTCGACCTGGTACTGGACGCCAGCCGAGGCCCGCTTTTACTAGAATTAAATGCCCGCCCGGGGCTGGCGATCCAGCTGGCCAATGCCTGCGGCCTGAAACCTCGGTTAGCGTCAATTGATAACTTTTGTGATCAAATCAAAGGGCCTGAGCTGGGCAGCCAGCAGCGTGTAGAAGTTGCCTGTCAGTACTTTAAATAATTAGAACAAGAGAGCGATCTCATGCTGAATGTTAAAAAAACCTTGTTGATGTTGATGCTGCTGGTTGCACTGTTGATGATGCTGGGTTCAACCACCACCTTTTGGTTGATGAATCAAAGCAGCCAGGTGCTTAGCCAACATGTCCAAGAGGATGTTGAAACCGAGCGCCAGTTGACCCGCCTGCTGCAAGAAGCTTTGGGACTGCGTTTGGCCGTGTTGTCTAAGACTTTGAATCCAAGGGCAGAACAGCCAGACCGGAGTTATGCACGTGCCCTGGAGGAAATTGACTCGGCAGTGAGCCATCTGCGGACTCAAGAGGGGACTTTTGATGAAAACCTGATCGCTCTTGAGCAGTGGATGGAACAGGCGGCAGCAATGATGAGTCTTGCACAACAGGCTAATTTGCCTGCTGCCATGCAGCTGACTCGAGAAACAGAAGCCCCTGCGTGGCAAGCTTTTAGAGTTCCCTTACTGGAAGCGATCACCCTTCAGTCAGAATTGACACAAACGGCTTATGAGCATGCAGAAGCGCTCCGTCAACGCGCTATTCTGGGCTCAGGTGTTTTGATGGTTTTCATGATACTGGTCGTGCTCAGCGTTCTGTTTGTATTTTATCGCCGCTTAACTCAAGCACTGGGGGGGGAGCTGAACCAAGCCGTAAGGCTCGCAGAATCAATTGCTGCTGGTCGCCTGAATCAAGATGCCCGTCAGACAGAGGCTATCCAAGGCAGCCTGATCGGCTCACTTTATACCATGCAAACCCATCTCAGGCAGTTGGTTGAATCTGTACGCCATAATGCTGATCAGGTATCAACAGAAACCCTGCAACTGGTGTCTCGTGCTGAAAGCTCAGTGCAGCTAATTGAAAAGCAGAGCCAGGAGACGGATAGTATTGCCTCTGCTGTCACTCAAATGAGTGCTAGTGCCCAAGAGGTTTCCACGAATGTGACACAAACCGCTGGAGCAGCCACCCATGCACACGAAGCTGCGGAAAAAAGCATGCGCAGCCTAGAGCGAACCTTAAATGGCATTCAAACTCTCAGTGGGTATATCCAGCAAACATCCAAGGTGATTGATCAGCTTAAGCAGCGCTCATCCAGTGTCAACCAGATGGCAGAAGCAATTCAAGATATCGCTGAGCAGACAAACCTGCTTGCACTCAATGCCTCAATTGAGGCTGCTCGAGCGGGTGAACATGGCCGTGGTTTTGCGGTTGTGGCAGACGAGGTTCGTAGCTTGGCCAGCCGGTCAGGCCAAAGCAGCACAGAAATCACCACAATCATTCAAAACCTGATCAGTGAGACTGAAGAAGCTGTTCAGGCGATGCAGGCCAGCCATGAAGAGACAAAACAGCTGGAAGCCTATGCTCATAACTCGTCAGAGGATATTCAAACACTGTTTGAAGCCGTTCGAAGAATTGCCGAAATGGCTGACCAAATCGCCAGTGCAGCTGAAGAACAATCACTGACAACGGAAGATATCAGCCATCATATGACATCGGTCACAGACAAGACACAGCAGGTAAGCCAGGCATTTACGGAAACTCAACAGCGTGTTCATTCATTACGTTTAAGTGCTGATCAGCTTTTACAGCAGGTGGCAACCTTTAAACTCTGAGGGTAACAATGACACATTTGCAAGATCAACTCGCACTCGCTGAGTCTTTATGCCAGAAAAAAGGCTTGCGTCTGACTAGCGGTCGGCGGCGTGTTCTGGAGCTTATCCTTTCCAGTCCCGGTGGAGTGAAGGCCTATGACCTGTTGGACCAACTCACTGCGGATAATCCTTCTGCACGGCCACCAACCATTTACCGTGCGATTGATTTTTTACTGGCTAATCGCCTCATTCACCGGATTGAGTCACTCAATGCCTACGTCGGCTGCAGCTGCCCGGATCACCATCAAGCCTTTCAACTGCTGATTTGTCGTGCTTGTGGTCAGGTTGCCGAGCTTCACGAGCAACCGATTGATGAGA
>SKHR01000111.1 GCA_007116865.1 Marinospirillum sp.
AGTATTGAAAGTTTCAGGCACACCCTTGCGTTTTGAGTTTCGCAGTGGCGACAACCCCTATGCACCTGAAGCGAAAACCAGCCGTGAACAAGCCAAAGCCCGTCAGCTCCAGCTCACCAAATCCTCTCGTGAAGCAAGGCGACGTAAACGCCGCTAGCTCCCTTTTTTCTCCGACACCTCTCTAGGTTTCCAGCGCTCCTGCCCTTATTATTTATTTTTGTTCATAAATAAATAATAAGGGCATCTTTGCGCTGCCCCATGTTTTTTTCCGGATAACCCCACTAAACTGATCTTTAATATCTGCTAAAACAGACATTGCAGTAACAGTCATAAATAATGCATGATTAAGCCTGACCTTCTGAACAGGCCTCTAAACTCGGACTTCTGAAAAAGCTGGGCGCTACGGATGATAGATGACCTTGACAGTCAAGTAACGGACACCACCGCGCTGCTCTCTCCTCAAGAGCTTGGCCTGAGCTTTCGCTTGGAAAATCAGGATGATTTATGGGTCAGCTTCTCGCCCAATGAAGCCAGTCGCGAGTTATCCAAGGAGGAGCTCAATCAGCTCATGAATAGCGCTGGCTATACTGCCGACGAGTTTCCTGTTAAATCCGAAGCTGCAGCAGTTCTGCTTGACAGCATGCGACGCCGCGAACCCATCGAACTCTGTATCAGCCAGCCCATTGATGCCCGCGTTGAACTTTTTCTCAGCGAGGACAAACTCCTTGCGGGCATGGTACTGCATGGCGCCCAAGGTCGCGGCAAAGCCATGGATCGTAATGGCATTAACGAAGCACTAAAAAAAGCCAAGGTTTCCCGTGGCCTGCTGGAGGATGTGTTAGAAAAACTCACCAGTCAGGAACTCCATAAAGAGCTGCTCAACACTAGTCAGGTGTACTGCACGGTGATCGCCTATGGGGAAAGTTTTCACAATGGTGAAGATGCGCGCATTGAAATGCTGGTTCCTAGTGCCTCGGATCGCCGCCCCCAGCAGCTGGATTCTGGGCGTGTTGATTTTTTTGAGAAGGGAGACTTTCCCTTTGTCGCCCCGGACACCCCCCTGGTTCGACGCTACCCGGCAACCAAAGGAAAGTCCGGCTGGACCGTGACCGGTAAAACGCTCAAAGCACGGGATGGCAAAGACCTGCAGGTCACCTTAAAAGACGCCACGGTGAAGGTCGCTGAGGCCGATGAGAATCTCTACTTATCGACAGTTTCGGGCATGCCGGTGATCACCGAGCGCGGTGTGCACGTTGAAGAGCTACTCAAACTCGACAAGGTCGATCTGGATACCGGACATGTGCGCTTCAAGGGCAGCATAGAAATCACCGGTGACGTTCGTGATGAGATGGAAATCATTGCCAGTGGTGACATTAAAATTGGCGGCGTGGTCGATGCGGCCACCATAAAAGCCGCAGGCAATATTGAAATCCTCGGTGGCGTGATCGGCCATAAAGATGCCAAAACCAGCCGTAAGGCTCGGCTTTTTGCCAAGTGCAATATCAGTGTTCGCTTTGCCCATGAGGCGGTATTGGAAGCCCAGCAGGATATTCTGGTCGGCAATCAGGTGATGCATTCCGAGTTGACTGCTGGGGGCAGCATCACCATCCAGGGCAAGGGACAGGCGGTCGGTGGCAAGCTCAAAGCGGTGGATAAGATCGAGGCTAATACCACCGGAGCGTTTGCTTTTGTCGAAACCCGACTGGAGGTCGGTGAGTGTCAGCAACTACAGGATCAGTACACCCACCTGATGGATCAAATGGCCCATCTGGACGAGCAAAAATACCAGCTCATGGAAATTGCCCGCAACCTGCGCGCCAAAGGGCGTGAAGAGCTCAACAAGAAAAAACCCGCACTGGTCAAAGCCAAAGAGCAGATTCAAAGCAAATATGAACACCTGAACGCTCAGATCAGTGAGGTCGAAGAGGCATTACAGCGTTATTATTCAGCGCGGGTGATCGTGCATCGCAAAGCCTTCCCTGGCACCCTGATTTTCATCGCAGGACAACGCTTTGATGTCAATAAAGAGCTGGAACACGTCACTTTTATTCTGCAGGATGACCGCATTCAAACCCGTCACTGATCTGCCGCTTCGCTGACTTCATCCACCAGATAGAGAATGGATTGATAGGTGATGCCCGCGTGTTCTGACAAGCCAATTTCACAGGTGCGGCTATTGGAATAACCCGCTTCACAGCCGCGCACTTCTTCAGCCAGATCCTGCAGGGCAGAAGCATTCAGTTCTGGCTGCTGGAATCCACGATCGCCTCCAAACCCACAACAGGTGACGGACGCTGGCAACACCACCGTCTCGGCACAGGCCTGTGCCAGGCGCAAAAGCAAATCACCCTTACCCTGACGTGTGGTTGCACAGGTCACGTGCAGGGCGATTCGAGCAGGTTTGCGCACCAGCTTCAGCCGGGGCAACACCTCGGTGGCCACAAATTCACTGGCTTCACGCATATCCAGCGCGACCCGACCGGCTTCATGACTGCGCAAATCACAGGGGCTGGTGTCGGTGATCACCGGCCAGCGACCGGATTCTGAGGCATCCAGTAAAGCCGCCATCAGGTCCGCTTGTTTTTGATTGGCGATCTCATACAGGCCCTGGGATTTAAAGGGTAAACCACAGCAGAGAGCGTCAATCTGAGCGGGCAGGATGACCCGATAACCTGCCTTGTGCAACAGGTTGATGGTCACTTCACTCAAGCTAGGTTGCTCAGCCGCTGAACCCACGGGATTGCCAAACACCCGACTGGCACAGGATGGCCAGTAAACCACCGCCGGTGCCTGGGCATCCCTGGGTGCGGGTGTCTGGGGGCGGATTTGCTTCAATGGCCGTGCCGCCTGCGGCAAACCGGGCCGCCAGTGACCAACTGCACTGAGGCCGAGTTTTCGCAAACCGTTCAGGCTGGTTTGCATACCTTGATCACCCAGAACTTGACGCCCAATCTTGGCCGCCTTGAGTCCGACTCGTGCCATCTGGGTGACCCCATCAAAGTGACGGGCGATCCACGCGGCCTTGCCCTGGTGTTTCAGGCTCTGCTCACGTCGCAGGGCGCGCACCAGGTCTCCGGTATTAATACCAACCGGGCACTGGGTGGAACACAAACCATCGGCGGCACAGGTATCCAGGCCCTGGTACTGGTAGGCATCCGCCAGGGCATCAATAGCGCTCTGCGCTTCACCCGCCTGGCGGCGCCGCTGCAGTTCGCGCCAGATCACGATGCGCTGACGCGGTGTCAGGGTCAAACGCCGTGACGGACAAACCGCCTCACAGAAACCACACTCAATGCACTTATCCACCAAGGCATGGGCTTGGGGCAGGGGCTTGAGGTTTTGCAAATGAATGCGCGAATCATCGGATAAAATCACATCGGGGTTCAGCAGGTTGGCTGGATCAAACAAGGACTTGAGGCGTTTCATCACCGCATAGGCTTCGCTGCCCCATTCCAGTTCCACGTAAGGCGCCATATTACGGCCAGTACCGTGCTCGGCCTTGAGTGAACCACCGTACTTGACCGCGACGAGTTGAGCCACCTCATCCATAAGCCCTTCATAACGCGTCACTTCAGCAGGATCATCAAATCCCTGAGTGAACACAAAGTGCAGGTTGCCTTCCAGCGCATGACCAAAAAGAATCGCCTCGTCATAACGATACTTGTGTAACAGGTCTTGCAGGGCTTCAACCCCTTCGGCCAGATGCGCCAGTGGGAAAGCCACATCCTCAATGATCACCGTGGTGCCGATCACCCGCTCGGCTCCGACAGCAGGAAAAGTCCCTTTGCGGACTTTCCAGTAAAGCTCGTAGGTCTTGGGATCGGTTGTGAAATCAATCGGTTCCAGCGGGGTCATCCCCACCAGGGCGGCTTTGACCTGAGTGATATTTTGCTGCAAATGGGTCGTGTCCTGCCCACGCACATCAACCAGCAGGGCCGCAGCCTGAGGCGGCAGGGCTTTTAGCGTGTCCGGCATGCCGGGCATGGATTCAACCGCCCTCAAAGCGGCTCGATCCAATAGCTCCACCGCAGCCACGGGGGTCGGCTTCATTGCCGTGGTTGCACGACAGGCAGAAGCCATATCCGCAAAATAAATCAGCGCGGCGGCTTTGTGTGGATGATCCTCAACCGTGTGATAGGTGATTTCACTGATAAAACCCAGGGTGCCCTCTGAGCCGATCAACAGATGTTTCAAAATCTCCAGCGGATCTTCAAAATCGGTGAGGGCGTTTAAACTGTAGCCTGTGGTGTTTTTAAGTCGGTACTTGTGGCGAATTTTCTCAGCCAGCTTTGTGTTGGCACGGGTTTCTTCACCCAGTTGGCGTAACTGCTGCAATAGCGACGCATGACTGTGCTGAAAAGCAGCCACCGAATCCGCATCCGCGGTATCTAGCAAAGTGCCATCGGCAAGAATAACGCGCAGATCCTTCACCGTATGGTAGGAGTTTTGTGCCGTACCACAGCACATGCCAGAGGCATTATTGGCGGCAATGCCACCGATCATGCAGGCATTGATCGACGCCGGGTCCGGGCCAATTTTTCGCTGCAAACCAGCCAGTGCCTTGTTGGCTTGCGCACCGATCACTCCGGGCTGCAAGCGGATCGCCTGCCCCTGATCGAGGATCTCACAACCTTTCCAGCCATTGCCCAGCTGCATCAACACTGAATCGGTGACCGCCTGACCTGACAGTGAAGTGCCCGCAGCGCGAAAAGTGATCGGCAAACCTCTGCGACCACAGGCGCTCAACAGCTGCTGCACCTCTTGCTCTGACTCAACCCGAACCACCAGTTCAGGAATCAAACGATAAAAGCTGGCATCCGTCCCATACGCCAGACGGCGTAACTCATCGCGGATCAAGCGTTGGGGCGGAAAATGCTCCGCCAGTGCCTGATACAGCTCGGCGTAATCCGATGACATGCCATCACCTCTTAAAAAACCTGACCGCTGGCGGTCGTCATGACCCAAAACCACCCAAGGGCAAAACCGCCCCTGGGTGGCAAACAATCAACCGGGGGTTAACCAGGCATCAGCCCATCCGTCACACCCAGGCCATACACCGCGATCATCGCGATGATGCCGGCAAACACCAGATAATAGAGGGTTGGGATCACCGTCATGCGCAGGGTTTGCCCTTCTCGACCCAACAGCCCCACGGTTGCCGATGCCGCCACCACATTGTGAATCGCGATCATATTACCAGCGGCCGCACCCACCGCCTGCATGGCCACCAATAACGCACTGGAAACCCCCAGAATCTCACCCACGCTGAACTGGAACTGCGCCAGCATCAGGTTTGACACGGTGTTTGACCCTGCGATGAAAGCACCCAGTCCACCCACGGCCGGGGCAAAAAACGGATAAATTCCTCCCACCCCGTCAGCCACCAATTGAGCCATCGCGATCGGCATCGAGGGCAAATCAGCCGCGTTGACACCCGAATTGATCAGAATCCGCACCATCGGAATGGTGAAGATCAAGACAAACCCAGCACCCAGCAGGGTTTTGGATGACTCACTCAAAGCAGCCTGTAGCTCTTTGAACTTCATTTGGTGCAGGACGTAGGTCAAAAGTACCACCATCACCATGATGCCACCGGGCAAATACAGCGGCTGAATGCTGCCAGATACCCCGGCCTCTCCCAGAATATTGCTCCAGCCAAAGCTGACACTGGTCATCCAGTTTTTCAGCGGCTCGATCACCCGGGAAGCCACCAGAATGACCGCTAACAGCAGATAGGGAATCCAGGCTTTGAAACCCGACATCGGGAGTTTGCCGGCAATCTGATCCATTTTAATTTCAAGGTTGCCCATCCATTCTGCGGGCCAGTCTTTAGGGTCGGCAAAATCCCAGCTTTGTTTGGGCAGCAGAAAACCGGCTTTGGCCGCAGGCACCACGATGGCCAAACCAACCAGCGCACCGATCATGGAGGGAAATTCCGGGCCTAAAAAGACACCGGCTGCGGCATAGGGCAGCACAAACGCGAGACCGGCAAAAATCGCAAAAGGGGCGATCGCTAGTCCTTCCATCCAGGATTTATTCTTGCCAAAAAAGCGAGTCAGCATCGCACACATGAACAGCGGCATCAGCACCCCGACCAGCGCATGGGTGATCGCCACCTGAGAGGTGATCAACTGATAGAAAATCTCCCAGCTGGAGCCATTGGCGACCAACTGCTCACTGATCTGTGAGCGATCCAGACCGGCAGTCACCCCCACCACAATGGGCGTGCCCACGGCACCAAAAGACACCGGTGTTGACTGAATCATCATGCCGATCATCACCGCACCGAGTGCGGGAAAACCCAAAGCGACCAGTAGCGGCGCAGCAACCGCTGCGGGGGTACCAAAACCTGAAGCCCCTTCAATAAAACAACCGAACAGCCAGGCCACGATCACAGCTTGAACCCGACGATCCGGTGAAATATTGGAAAAACCACCGCGAATGGCGGTGATCGCACCCGAATGCTTCAGCGTGTTCAGCAGTAAAATCGCGCCAAAAATAATCCACAAGATACCGCCTGTCAGAATCAGGCCTTGCAGAGAAGAAGCGAGGATGCGGGTGAAGGACATCTCCCAGGCCAGCAGCCCGATCAGAGCGGTCACGATGAAAACCAGCGGCATTGCCAGACGTGCGGGCCAGTTCAAACCCACCAGCAGGATGCCCGCCAGTACCAGTGGCGCAAAGGCCAGCAGGGACAAAAGCGTTTCGTTCATGTTATATTTCCTATCGCTTAAATGCACTTGTTATCGTTATTGATGACGCCCTGCTTTGAGTGCCGCAAACACCCAAAGCAGGGATTTTTCGGAGCCTTGTTTTAACCTGGCCCTCTTGTTTTTCCTGCCCCTGTAAACAGAAGCAAAGAATTCCTGTCCGCTATTCCAGCAGCAATACAATCAGGGCTTTTGGCCCATGCACACCGTAGGCCAGCGTTTGCTCTATATCGGCGGTTTTAGACGGCCCGGAAATCAGCAGCGCATTGGTGGGCAGACCCTGTTCCACCCAGGCTTGCTCGCGCAGCACCTCATCAAACGTGGCGTAAATCTGCTTGGCCTGCAGCAACACAAAATGAACCGGGGGCACCAGACTCATTAGGCGGGGTTCATCCGCATCCGGCCACAAAATCAAAGAGCCGGTTTCTGCGATGCCACCCCGACAGCTAGTCAAGGCCGCATCCACCTGATTGAACAGGGTTTCTTTCCATGCCTCTAGCGGCTGCTGATAACTCAGCAAACTGGGTAAGTCCTCGTGCCACTGTTCACGTAACGCCTGAGCCGGTGCTTTGTTTTCACTGAGCAGCAGGTTGTTGATCTGATGTTCAGCCAATAGGCGAATCAAAACCGGAATCCAGTGGTCTTCAGCGACGCGATGCACCTGACCCTGAACGGATTCTATTTTTTGCTGAAACCTTTCAATGCGTTCTTCCAGGCTCCAGTTTCGCTGGCGCACCACTGTAAAGTCTGATTCGGGCACCGCAAAATCCGCTGGGCGCCCCTGACGTAAACGCTGAAGAATGGCTGCTCTGGCTTGATTCATGCGCGCGGCTCCTGAGCGGTTTTGGTTTGGGCGTCACGGGTCTGCATCAACTGATGCAGGGTTCTGGCGGCTGGCTTGGGCAGCGTTCGGACGCGAGTCCAGCCACCCAGTTGTTTGGGCATCAGACCACGCAAGCGGGTGAGCAGGTTTCCGGCCCAGCGATAAGCACGCGGGCGGGCATGAATTTGGCGCCAAACCGACCAGATCAGGCGCTCGCGCCAATGGCGTTTCACCCCATGACCCCGAACCCGCGAAGGGCGCAGTGAGTCCCCATCCACGGCTTCTTTGCGCAGGCGCTGCAGCAGGCGGGGGATAGGGATTTTCACCGGACAGACTTCGGCACAGGCACCACACAGGGTTGAGGCAGAAGGCAGATCCTGGGTTGCTTCCAGTCCCAGCAGATGAGGCATCAGGATCTTGCCAATGGGGCCTGGATAGGTGGTTCCGTAAGCATGTCCGCCGATTCGGGTGTAGACCGGACAGTGATTCATGCAGGCCCCACAGCGAATACAACGCAGGGTGTCCAGCAGGGCCTCATCCTGATAAATCGCGGAACGGCCTGAGTCGACCAGCACCAGGTGCACGGCCTCTGGCCCGTCCTTCTCATCGGCCTGACGCGGTGCAGAAACCATATTGAAATAGGTGGTGATGTGCTGGCCGGTTGCAGAACGAGTCAGCAGAGCCAGCAAGGGGGTCACATCTTCCAGCTTTTCGATCACCTTTTCTATGCCGGTCACCGCGATATGGCAGGCAGGCACACTGGTGGTCAGACGGCCATTGCCTTCGTTTTCAACCAAACACAGGGTGCCGGTTTCTGCCACCGCAAAGTTCACCCCGGAGATGCCTACATCGGCGGTCATAAACTTTTCACGCAGCTGCTGACGCGCACTGGCCGTCAGGTAGTCCACATCATGAGAGGGTTCAGTGCCAGTTTTCTCATGCAGCAGCTGAGATATTTCATCGGTATTCTTGTGAATCGCTGGCATGATGATGTGTGAAGGGGTTTCCTCAGCCAGTTGAACGATGTATTCCCCCAGATCCGATTCCAGTGCTTCGATACCCGCCGCTTCCAGAAAGTGGTTCAGTTCCATTTCCTCGGAAACCATCGACTTGCCTTTGATCACACTTTTGGCACCACGCGCCTGACAAATATCACGAATGATCTGGCAGGCTTCTTCTCCGGTTTGCGCCCAATGAACCTGAACACCCTGTTTTTGCAGGTTGGCTTCCAGCTGTTCCAGCAGCTCCGGTAAACGTGCCAAGGCGCGCAAACGGATCGCCGCCCCAAGCTCGCGCAGCGGTTCCAGTTCCCAGTCCGCAAAAGCTGCCGCCCGCTTGCTCATCAATCCATCCATCGCCTGACGGAAATTACGTCGTACTTGCGGATTGTTGAGCGCGGCTTGGGCACCGGCGTCAAAAGAATGCAGTGGAATGGTTTGCAGGCTCATGAGCGACCTCCCACCTCTTCGGGCGCCTGACCTTCAGCATTTAAACGCTCCCACAAAAAACTGAGCAAATGCTGACCGGGCAAACCCAGACCCTGTTTTTCGGTATAACCGGCAATATTCATCATGCAACCACAGTCCGTGGTCACAAAACGTTCGGCCCCTGCTGCTTTCAAAGCCTGAGCTTTATCCGCCACCATCGCCGCTGAAATGTCCGCATGACGCAGAGAAAAACGACCGCCAAAACCACAGCACTCACTGGCTCTGGCCTGCTCAACACGCTCGACCTGGCTCAGTTGATCCAACAGCTGAGGGCCGGTTTCGGCCAGCCCCATTTCACGTCGGGCTGAGCAGGAGGTATGCATGGCCACCTTGATCGGCTGCCCTTGATCCTGCAACTGGATCTGGCACACCCTGAGCAAAAAATCACTCAACTCCCACACCCGATCAGCCAACGCCTGAATCGCTTGTGCCTGGGGGGTTCCGGCAAAGAGTTCGGGATAGTGGTGTTTCATCATCGCCGCACAGGAACCCGAAGGCAGCACAATGGGACAATCTCCGGCCAGGGCTTCTAACTGCGCCAAGACCACCTCACGCGCCTGATCATTGAATCCGGAAGAATAGGCCGGTTGGCCACAGCAAGTTTGATTTTGCGGAAAAATGACCTGGATGCCCTGGCGCTCTAACAGCTGAATCCCTGCAAGGCCTGCATCCGGAAAATAAAGATCAACCAGGCAGGTCGCATAAAAAATGACCTGGGTGGGTGGCGTGGGCGGCAAAGCTTGAGACATCTGGCGAACCCTCAGCATCAAAACATAAATTGGTAATACCAATTTACAATTGGTTTTGATTGCATGCTAGTCACGCGCCTCATGCAAGTCAATCAAAGCAAGGGCGACCTAGACTTATGTCTAAATCAGAAGAAACTAAACAGAAGCCACCCATCTTTGACTGATCTTCATTCACCGGCTAAAAAATGCTACCTTATTGGTCATACCAATTTGATGGGTGCGTCAATGAATTACACACGTGTGGCGGCTCCACGCATTTCTGATGTGATCATGAAACAGATGGAGAGCATGATTCTTGAAGGCAGCTTTGAACCGGGGCAGCGCCTGCCCCCGGAGCGAGAGCTGGCGGAACGTTTTGGTGTGTCTCGCCCGTCTTTACGCGAGGCGGTGCAAAAGCTGGCTGCTCGCGGCCTGCTGGTGAGCAAGCAGGGCGGAGGCCACTATGTTTCATCCCGCCTGGGCAGTTCTTTTACTGACCCCTTGATCGAGCTGCTCGAAAGTCATCAGGAATTTCACTACGACCTGCTGGAGTTTCGCCACGCTCAGGAGGGCTTGTCGGCCTACTATGCCGCGCTACGCTCAACACCGGCAGACAAGGAGCGATTGCAACAGCGTTTTGAAGCCCTCACCGCCACCTATGACCTGAACGATCCCGCCAAAGAGGCGCAGGCCGATGCGGCTTTTCATCTGGCCATCGCCGAGGCTGCCCACAATGTGGTGCTGCTGCACACCATGCGCGGCCTGTTTCATCTGCTGCAAAAAAGCATCGTCGACAACCTGTCCAGCCTTTTTGAGCGTGAAAACTCACGTGAAAAACTCTACGACCAGCACAAGGCGCTGCTGGATGCCATTCTGGCAGGCGAGCCAGAGGCCGCGCAATCCCGCTCTCACGAACACCTGGTGTACGTTGAAGAAGGGCTATTAGAACTCTCCCGCCATCAAACCCGGATTCAGCGCGCCATGCGCCGAATCAGCCACGCACCTGCGGTCATTGGATGAATCAGGTCAGTCGCCCAACAGATATTCCCTGGGAGCGCTTAGGCGGTCTAGTGGGTTTTATCTGCGTGGTTGCGTTTGTATTCTGGCAAAGCGCCCAATGGACCTGGAAGCAAGAACTGGAAAGGCTTGAACAGCAAACCCAAAACGAACTCCAGCTGCACATGACTGCCCTGAGAGGCAAACTGGAGAAACATGAGTATCTGGCTCAATTGCTCACCACCAAGGAAGACCTGAGTCTCTATCTGCGCCCAGACACCAGCAGTGACGATCTTCAGCAACTCAATCTCACCCTGGATTCTTATCGGGTCATCTCCGGCGTTTCCGATATTTACCTGATGGATGCTGATGGCTGGACGGTCTCGGCCAGTAACTGGTGGCGTCCAGATAGTTTCATTGGCCAGAATTTTTCCTTTCGGCCCTATTTTCAAATGGCCATGGCCGGAGAAAAAGGCCGTTTTTTCGGCCTGGGGACCACCTCTGGTGCCCGTGGTTATTACTTCTCTTATCCGGTCTATATCGCTGATCAGGTGGTGGGCACCCTGGTGGTCAAAATTGAAATCCATGCCATCGAAGAACCCTGGCGCGACCCACGCGGTGAGTTATTGGTCACCGATGCGGATGGTGTGGTGTTTATCAGCTCACGCCCGGAATGGCGTTTATCCACCCTGACAGCCTTGAGTGAAACAGAACTCGATGCCATCAGTGACTCACTGCGTTACGCCGGCCGAGTGCTGCGCCCGCTCCCCATCACTGAACGTCAACAACTGACCCCTCAGGCACAGCGCCTCACCATTCGCATGCGCAATGAGCAGACCCAGGAATACCTGATGCTGAGCCAGTCGATGCCAGAGGCCGACTGGGATGTGCACATGATCAAAAACCTGGATCAGGTTCGGGTACAGGCCATACAGGTCAGCTTGCTGGCTGCTGCCGGCGTGATACTGCTCGGCCTAATCTGGCTGTATTTTCATCAGCGCCGCAGGGGTCAGGCAGAAAAAGTGGCCTGGCAAGCAGAGGCGCACCGAGCGCTGCAACAGGCACATGACGAACTGGAAAGCCGGGTCGCGGCGCGGACCGCTGATTTATCCGCCAGCAACCAGCGTCTGCTGCAAGAGATCCAGCAGCATGAGCAGACCGAAAGTGCGCTGCGCAAAACCCAGCGTGAGCTGATTCAAACCGCCAAACTTGCCGTGCTCGGGCAGCTCTCCGCCAGTATCAATCATGAGCTCAACCAGCCGCTGGCCGCCCTGCGCAGTTATGCCGAGAATGCCCGTACGTTTATCGCGCGTAACAAGCCGGAAACCGCCGACTCCAATTTAGAGCAGATTTTACAACTGACCGAACGTATGGCCGAAATCAGCGCCCAGCTAAAAATGTTCTCGCGCAAAAGTGGTGAACAGCTGGTGCCCGTCTCAGTGCAGGCGGCGGCTGAGTACGCCATGCGCCTTTATGCCGGCCCGCTGGCACAACAAAATGTGCGGGTTCTGCTCGATTTCCCTGAAGAAGAAGTCTTTGTCTTGGCGGACATGGTTCGACTGGAGCAGGTGCTGGTCAACCTGCTGTCCAATGCGTTGCACGCATTGAAATCCACCCCACAACCCTGCTTGAGAATTCATGCCTACTATGAACATCAGCCAGAAAAAGACTGGGTGGTGATTCAGGTCTGGGACACCGGCCCTGGCATCCCTTCGCATCAACTGGATGAGATTTTTGACCCCTTCTTTACCAGCAAAGAACCCGGACAAGGCCTGGGGCTGGGGTTATCCATCTCCAGCCGGATTGCCACTGAGCTCAATGGCGAATTGCGGGCAGCCAACCACTCAGGGTTTATTCTCGATGCTAAAATGACACCACCTGGTGCGGTTTTCAGCCTTTACCTACCGGCCAGTTATCCCGACAAGTGTGAATCAGGACCTTCCTATGAATGAAGCTGCGCTTCCCGTCATCATCATTGATGATGAAAAACACCTGCGCATCAGCCTGGGGCAAACCCTGGAGCTGGCAGGTTATCAGGTCATGAGTTATGAAAGCGCCACTCAGGCACTCAAGGCCATTCATATTGAGTGGCCCGGGGTCGTGATTTCCGATATTCGCATGCCGGGCATGGATGGCATGGCTTTTTTGCAGGAAGCACGCAATCTGGACCCAGACCTTCCGGTGATACTCATCACCGGTCATGGCGATATTTCCACTGCTGTGACCGCGATGCGCCAAGGGGCTTATGACTTTCTTGAGAAGCCTTTTCGCAATGAAATCCTGCTGGATGTTGTCGCCCGGGCACTGGATAAACGCCGCCTGACCCTGGAAAACCGCAGCCTCAAAGAAGAACTGGCGCGTCACACCACACCTGGCCCCAGGGTGCTCAGCCGCACGCCCAACATGCAACGAGTCATGGCGCTGGCCAATCAGATCGCCCGGGTTGAAACCGATCTGCTGCTGTGGGGTGAAACCGGCAGTGGCAAGGATTTGCTTGCCCGTCACATTCATGAGCAAAGCAACCGGGCGGGCAGGCAGTTTGTCGCGATCAACTGTGGCGCCGTGCCTGAAAGCATTATCGAATCCGAGCTGTTCGGTCACGAGCCAGGGGCATTCACTGGTGCCAGCAAACGCCGGATCGGCAAGTTTGAACATGCCAATGGTGGCACCCTGTTCCTTGATGAAATCGAGTCCATGCCACTGAACCTGCAGGTCAAACTCCTGCGGGTATTGCAGGAAAGACAGCTTGAGCGCCTGGGATCCAACACACCAGTCAACCTGGACATCCGCGTCATCGCGGCCACCAAAACCGATCTGAAAGCCGCCTCAGCAGAAGGTATTTTCCGTGAGGATCTCTACTATCGCCTCAATGTGGTGACCCTGGATATTCCACCGCTCAAAGAGCGACGCGAAGACATCCCGCTTTTATTTCAGCACTTTGCAATCGTAGCCGCGACCCGCTCCGGGCTGGAGGCCCCAACCCCCGCCCCCAGCCAGCTTTCCTTACTGATGAGCCACGACTGGCCCGGCAATGTGCGGGAGCTGCGCAACCTGGCCGAGCGTTATGTATTGCTGGGCGCGACCTGTGATCACGACTTGGAACAGCTGATGTTTGGTAACAGCAGCCGACAACCACTGAGCCTGCCAGAACAGGTTGAAATGTTTGAGAAAAGCCTGATTGAACAGGCGCTTGGACGTAACAAGGGATCAATCAAAGACACCCTCGAAGATCTCAGCCTGCCCCGCAAAACCCTCTACGACAAGCTCAAAAAATACGGCTTATCCCGTGAGGATTTTCTGGCTGAAGACTAGGCGGTATCGGTCAAGTCTGCCCACTGGCCAGCGGTCAGCGCACACAAGGCCTGGGGGGCCAGAGCGATTTCCAGCCCTCGACGCCCGCCACTGACATGCATCTGCGCCAGTGACTCTGCGGAGACATCAATGAAGGTGGGCAGGCGTTTTTTCTGCCCCAGAGGACTCACTCCACCGAGCACATAACCACTGCTGCGCGCCACCTGCTGAGGGTCGGCCATCACAGCCTTTTTGGCGCCAGCCGCCTTAGCCAGTTTTTTCAGACTCAACTGCTGATCCACTGGCAGTACCGCCACCACCAACTGGCGACCATCAATCTGCGCCACCAGGGTTTTGAACACTTCTGCCGGGGGAACGCCCATCTTTTCTGCGGCTTCCAGACCATAAGAGGGCGCTGCCGGATCATGTTCATATTCGTGCACCTGATGGGGCACTTTTTGACGCTGTAGTAACTGAATCGCGGGGGTCATGGCGGTGAGTCCTTAGGCAGCACTGAGTTGCTGACGCAAACGCTGTTTGACCGAGTCAGTATCCGGGCGCACCTGACGCCAAAGGAAAAAGGCTTCCGCCGCCTGTTCTACCAGCATGCCCAGACCATCACTGGTTTGACTTGCGCCGGCCTGTGCAGCCCAGCGCATAAAAGGGGTTGGTTGTGCTGCATACATCATGTCATAGGCCAGGGCATTGGCCTTGAACAGCCCTTCCGGCAAGGGCGGCAAAGCGCCTTCCAGGCTGGCTGAAGTGGCATTGATGACCCAGTCAAAGGATTGGCCAGTCAGTCCGGCCCAGTCACTGGACTGCAAGTGGGTTTGAGCTGCATCCTGCGTAAAAGCCGCGATCAGTTGCTGGGCTTTTTCCGGGGTTCGATTGGCAATCCACAGCTGGTCTATCTGCGCTTCCAGCAAGGGTTGCACTGCCCCCCGAGCAGCCCCACCCGCGCCGAGCAGCAGCACACGCTGCCCTTGCAGTGATTGTCCACGAAGCTGCTGCAAATCACGTAACAGTCCCACCCCGTCCGTGTTATCGCCATACAACTGGCCGTTTTTTCCTTGCTGCAAGGTATTCACCGCCCCGGCTTTGGCCGCACGGGGTGATAAGCGATCCGCCAGACTCAGGGCTTCCAGTTTAAACGGCAGGGTCACATTGGCGCCCAGTCCGCCATTGGCAAAAAAAGCGCGGGCACTGGTGGCAAAACCATCCAGCGGTGCCAGCAGTGCCTCATAACTCAAGTCCTGCTGTGTTTGCTCGGCAAACCACTGATGAATCTGCGGTGAACGACTGTGCGCGATGGGGTGACCAAAAACAGCATAACGATCCGTCATCATTTTTCTCATCTAGGTTAGGGGGGTTAACCGTGCGGCCACGATCTCGGCCAGGGCCAGGCAGGCTGTCAAACCCGGCGACTCGATACCGAGCAAATGGATCACCCCTTCACAACCATGCACCTGAGCATCGGCCAGCATAAAATCCGCGGCCTCGCAGCCAGGCCCAACAATTTTGGGGCGTATACCGGCATAATCCGGCTGCAAACGCTCAGCCGTCAAGTCCGGCCAGTAGGTCTGTATCGATTGTGCAAAACGATCTCGTTGGGTTTCATCAACCGCATAATCCAGGTTTTCCACCCACTGAACATCCGGGCCAAAACGGGCTCGGCCTTGCAGATCCAGCGTCAGGTGAGTGCCCAGCCCCGCCTGCTCTGGCAGGGGATAAATCAAATGACTGAAAGGGTTTTTGCCCAGCAGGGAAAAATAATTGCCCTTGGCGTAGTAGGCCTGAGGAACCCAGCTTGCTTGCGGGTGCAGACGGCGTGCCAGCGCTACAGCGTGCAACCCTGCGGCATTGACTACAGACCGGGGCTGAAGGCTGAAGCCATCCAGATCCAGACGTTTACTCCTGCCGTTCAGCTGTCCGCCGGTGACCGGGTTCGCCGTGACCAGCTGCCCACCGGCCGCTTCCAGATCGGCGATCAGTGCCTGCATCAGGCCGTGACTATCGATGATGCCGGTAGCCGGAGACAACAGGGCGGCCTGCGCGTTTAGTTCCGGCTCCAGCGCATGAACCGCATCCCGATCCAGCCACTGGAGTGCAACGCAGCCGTTGGCGGCGGCCTGCTTTTGTAACGCACGCAGCTGGTCCAGTTGATCTGTTGATGTTGCGACCACCAGCTTACCGCAGACCTGATGAGCAAGGTGGCGCTCCTGAGCATAGCGGTAGAGGCTTTGATTGCCCTGAACACAGGTTCTGGCTTTGAGCGATCCTTGAGGATAATAAAGACCGGCATGCAGCACTTCAGAGTTGCGTGCACTGGTTTCTTCACCGGGCAGAGGATTCTTTTCCAGCACCAGGACGTCGCGTCCGGCCTGGGCCAGCGCACGGCCAACCGCCAAACCTACGACTCCGGCACCTATGACGACCACATCGACCTGTTCCATCGGCTCCACCTGCAAGCGTTTTAGGTTGCTGGGTGGCTCATGCGTCGGTGCTGGCCAGCCAGTCTCTGGGGGGTAAAAATTCTTCGTACAAACGCGCTTCGGCTGAACCGGGTTCGGGTGTCCAGTCATAACGCCAGCGAACTTCTGGCGGCATGGACATCAAAATCGATTCGGTTCGCCCTCCGCTTTGCAATCCAAAGAGTGTGCCACGATCCCACACCAGATTAAACTCAACATAACGACCCCGCCGATAGGCCTGAAAATCTCGCTCCCGCTCACCCCAGGGGTGATCCTTACGCCTTTGCAGCAGCGGCAAATAAGCCGGCAAATAGGCATCACCCACCGAACGCAGCAGGGCAAAACAGGTATCAAAATCGGGTTCATTCAGATCATCAAAAAACAGGCCGCCCACCCCTCGGGGTTCTTGTCGATGCGGCAGATAAAAATAGTCATCACAGGCCTGCTTGAAGCGGGGATAAACATCCTCGCCAAACGGCGCACAGGCTTGCCGGGCAACACCATGCCAATGCACTACATCCTCGGTAAAGGGGTAATAGGGGGTCAGATCAAAACCACCCCCAAACCACCAGACCGGTGCCTGCCCTGGCTTTTGGGCATGAAAAAAACGCACGTTGGCATGGGAGGTCGGCACATAGGGGTTGCGCGGATGGATCACCAGCGAAACACCCATCGCCTGATAGTGGCAGCCCGCTAATTCAGGACGCGCCAGCGTGGCACTGCTGGGCAGCGCTTCACCGCGCACATGAGAAAAGTTCACCCCACCCTTTTCGATCACGGCACCGCCTTCCAGCACTCGGGTCCGTCCACCCCCGCCACCTGGGCGCTGCCAGATCTCTTCGACAAATGCCTGCCCATCTTCTGCACTGAGGGTCTGGGTGATCTGCGCTTGCAGGGCCAGGAGGTAGGCTTCAACGGCTTGCAAATCCATCAGAGGCTCCGCTGGGTTAGGGACGCAAAACTTCGCCCGTGGTTAAATCACGAATCGGTGTCGGTTTTTCCAGGCCGCCCAGGGGGCCATCCAGCACCGCGTCGACGGCCTCGGCAAAGGCTTCACACACGGCCTGATAGGTCTGCAAAGGAGGTTGACCCGACACATTGGCCGATGTTGACACCAGGGGGCCACCAAAGGCTTCACACAAGGCCACCACCCAAGGGTGATCCGTGACCCGTAAAGCCACCTTAGTGTGTTGGCCACGAATCAGCGCCGGGGTATATCCACCATCGTCAATCAACCAGGTGTGCGGGCCGGGCCAGGTGGATTCCAGTTGTTGACGCTGCTCTGGCGTGATGCGAGTCAACCAGGGACCCAACTGCTCAATCGATGCCGCAATCAGAATAATGCCCTTGCCTGGGTCACGATTCTTTAACAACAGCAGGCTTTGCACCGCACGTTCATTAAAGGGATCACAGCCCAGCCCCCAGACCCCTTCAGTAGGGTAAGCCACCACACCACCACAACGTAACGCGCGACAGACTTCAGCGATCGCCAAGGGATCAACCTCTGTCAGCCGAGGGTTTTTAGCAGTCACCTGAGTGCTCATGATGCAATACGCCACCTCAATTGAAAAATCAGCGAGGCAAGTTACCCCAGAGTGGAGCGATACTCAAGCCTGACGCACCCAGCCCCCCAGCTGATTTTCGATCATTCCTTTAAGTTCAAGCGCTTGCAAATGAACCAGCAGGTCAGCTACTGGCCATTCCAACTGCTGATGCAGGGCATCCAGATCCACGGGTGCGCTACCCAATTGCTGGATCAACTGCTTCTCATCCTGGCTCAGATGATCGCAAGTCGATGCAGACTCCATCACCAAGGCCTCATCGCTGGTTGCTTGCAACTGGTGTTTGAGCGGCAAATAGAGACTTTCCAGCACCTGCAAAGGAT
>SKHR01000075.1 GCA_007116865.1 Marinospirillum sp.
CGCAATGACAGAAAAAGGCTCTCAATGACGGGGAAAGGCTTGCAATGACAAATCTTGCAGGCATAAAAAAACCACCCGAAGGTGGTTTTTTTCAACTCAGGTGTTTGATCGTTGAGATCAGATCACTTGAATTTTAGAAGCTTGCAGGCCTTTAGCGCCTTTGGTCACTTCATAAGAAACGCGCTGATTTTCAGCCAGTGATTTGAAACCACCTGATTGAATTTCAGAGAAGTGAGCGAACAGATCATCGCCACCCTGTTCTGGAGTAATGAAGCCAAAGCCTTTGCTGTCATTGAACCACTTAACTGTTCCAGTTTGCATAATGTATACCTTTAATTTGGATAAATTCAGAACTTTTATAGAGAAAGATTCCCAAGCTCATATTTTGCGGGGATCAAGCTAGGTCTAATGAAGCGCTGATATTACCAAAGGGTTACATCGTCAGAACTGTCAGAACACTTAGTTGCTACCTACGAGTTACACGGTGCGCCTTTAATGCAGAGAAGTCAAACTTTATTTGGCTATTTGCTCAGACGGGTGCCTGACTTTAGAATGAGCTTTCATTCTTTGAGGTGGGTTTTGTTTTGGTCGCTCCTTCTGGCAGTGTGCATTTAACCGGCCCTGTGCTGGTGTTTGATTCCGGTGTCGGCGGCTTGTCGATTGTGCAGGCCTTGCAGGAGCGCCTGCCGGATCTGCCGCTGGCCTATGCCTGTGACAATGCGGCTTTCCCTTATGGCACCAAACCCGATGCCTGGCTGTTGCAGCGTTTGCCTCAGGTGATTGAGGCGGTGATACAAGCCGTTCAGCCAGCCTTGATCGTGGTGGCCTGTAATACTGCCAGCACACTGGGCATTCAGTTATTGCGTGAGACTTTTGATCTGCCTTTTGTCGGCGTGGTGCCTGCCATCAAACCCGCTGCATTATTGACGCGCACGGGGCATTTGGGGCTTTTAGCCACCCAGGCGACCCTTTCGCGTGACTATACCCAGGATCTGATCCAGCGTTTTGCGTCTGACTGTGAGGTGACTCAGGTCGGCAGCCATGCGCTGGTTGACTTGGCCGAGAAGGCCCTGGCCGGGGCGCAGGTCGATTCAAGCCAACTGAACCAGATTCTTGAGCCCTTACTGAATGAACCACGCATTGATACCGTGGTGCTGGGCTGTACTCATTTTCCGCTGCTGAAAACCCAACTGGCTGCCGTGGCGAGTGAGGCGGGTGCGGATCACTGGCAGTGGGTTGATTCTGGTGCGGCCATCGCGCGCCGTGTCGCCAGCTTGATCACCCCGCTGGATGCCGACGCCCCCGCCTTTGAGCAGGCGGGCACCACCTGGCTGACCGGCCCCCTGCCCGAGTCCAGTCAACTGCCCCTGATGCTGAACAGCCTGGGGCTGAATCGTATCCAATCCTTACCGGCGCTTCCTTTGCCTGCTTTGCAACCGAGTGTTTGATCATGTCTATCCCTGTTGTTGATCCCGCGGCCTATCCGCAGTTGTTCGCTGCCAAGGCGGAACAGATTCAAAGCCAGTTCGCCGCGTTAAATCCACCGGCACTGGCCCGCTTTGACTCGCCGCCTTCACACTACCGCATGCGCTGTGAGTTTCGTGTCTGGCATGAGGGAGATGACCTGTTTTATGTGATGTTCGAGATTGGCGAAGATCCGAAAAAAGACCGCCGACTGGTGCGCATGGATAACTACCCCGTGGCCAGTGAGCGGATCAACCAGCTGATGCCCGCGCTGCTGGCAGCGATCAAGGATTGGCCACTCCTGCGCCAGCGCTTGTTTCAGGTGGAGTTTCTCACCACCCTGAGTGGTGAAGCGCTGGTCACCCTGATTTATCACAAACCCCTGACCGACGAGTGGGAAACCGCTGCCCGCCAGCTGCAAGCTCAGTTGGGGGTGAGTTTGATCGGGCGATCAAGAAAGCAAAAGCGGGTGTTGGATCGGGATCATGTCTGGGAAACCCTGGAGGTCGAGGGGCGTCAGCTGCACTATCAGCAAATTGAAGGCAGCTTCACTCAGCCCAACGCCAGAGTTGGCGAGAAGATGCTCAACTGGGCATTGTCGGTGACACGACCGGCAGCGGAGCCGACCCGTGATCTGGTGGAACTCTATTGTGGTAACGGCAATTTCACCCTCGCCCTGGCCCCGCATTTTCGCCGCGTGTTAGGCACAGAAATCAGCCGCACATCCGTGGCGGCAGCGCGAGTCAATATTGAGCGCAATCAGGTGGACAACGTACGCGTCGAGCGCCTTAGCGCAGAGGAATTTGCACTGGCCCTGGCTGATCCACAGCACCCCAAAGCGCTGGCCTATAATCTGCCCGGTTATGATTTTTCTACCCTGCTGGTTGATCCACCGCGTGCCGGTCTGGATGATGCCACCCGCGAGCAGGCGCGTGCCTTTGAGCGCATCGTTTATATTTCCTGCAACCCGGACACCCTGTTAAGAGATCTGACCGCACTGAGTGACACCCATCAGATCGAACAGCTGGCTTTTTTTGATCAGTTTCCCTACACCCATCATGCCGAGTGCGGGGCTTATCTGGTTCAGCGTGGCAAGGCGAGCCAAACGCAGGGTTGATCCACCATTCGCTGCTGTTTTAAACCGCGCCAGTCTTGCAGCAATAGCGAAAGATAAGGCGTGAGCGGGTGAGCAGCGCTCAAGCCTTGGGAATAGGTGATTAAAAACGGGCGCACGGCTTCCTGGCGTTCATCCAGATAGCCGCGTTGCGCCTTGGCTTGCAACCATTCCAGGCTGGGCAACAACAGGTGGGAATACCCCTCGCTGAGCGCCAACTGTACCCCGGCCAGATCAAAATCCCCCCAGTAACCACAGAACCAGCCCGCCGCCAACGCGCGTTTGATCAATTGACTGCTGCCCCGGCGATACTGCTGATCACCACGATAAATCACCCAAGGCGCCGGTTGATCTGCCTGCTTCAGCTGGGCCGGATCAACGGCATAAAAACAATCCAGATTTTCAACGGCCACCAGCCGCCCCGGCCCTTCATTCAACGGCAGGCTTGGCCCATCCCAATCCAGGGCCAGTTGACAGGCCAGGGGGGCGGATGAAAAGCCCGGCAACAAACCGGGGTGAGCACGCATCAGTACACGGCGTTCACGCGGCGAGGCACCGGCCTGTTTATGTTCTCCAGCGCCCTGCTGCATCTGCTCGATCCGACTCAAACCACGCGGATCAAATGCCAGTTTTTGCCAGCCAAGCTGTTCAAGTGCCTGATCAATACGCTGCAACAAGGCATGATCCAGTTGCAGCCGATCCGCGATGCAGGCCTGGCTAAGATCGATATCCTGCTGATCACACCAGTGGATCAGCCTCCCTACCCAGGCATCTTTGGTTTTCAGCGTTACCGGGGGGCTGACGGGTGAAGTCAAACGTGGCAGATGGCCCCGCAGACCTCGACGCACCGCACCCGGCAGATCAACCGGCATGCACCCAATCCTTGGCCGGACGGAGGGTCAGGTGCACATCGGCAATGATGCGAACCTCATTCCACTGGCTGGCTGGCGCCTCTTCACAGACCAACGCTAACAGGCGTTTTTGCTGCAAAGGCAGCCCCTGATGTTCGGCGATCACCTGGAATAGCCAGATCTCAGGGGGCCAATCGAGTTGCTTTTGCTCTAAATAGGCCAGCGCGCTGGCCGGGGCCTGACCATCGATCACCGCCAGATAATAGTCTTCCACCGCTTGTTTCAAGGCCTGCTGACGGGCGGCGACCTGCTCATCCTGCGGCCAGTGCACCGGGCTGGCGGCGGTCAATGCCAGCGCCTGCCCCTGACGGCGCGGCAACTGCTGTACCAGTTGCGCCAGAATATCCGCATCGCCACTGCGATCCAGTGCGGCAAAAGCGTGAATTTTTAACGGCTCCGCCTGATTGAATAACACTGGCACCTGGGTGCGCAGTGCATAGTTGCCCGGCTGAAACCCCGGATGCTGACGCAAAAAACGACTCATTCGATGCACCAACAGGCTGCTGGCCTGCTGACGACGGAAACGCGCCATCAATTGCAGCATGCGCGCTTGCACTTCTCGCAGGCTGCCGTAGTGAGCACTCACCTGTTTTTGCAACTGGCTGACCAGAAGTTTACGCAAGGGGCCGCTGGTTTGTGTCAGCTCAATCAAACGATCAAAATCGATCAGATCCAGCCCATCCAGCAGGCGCGAAATCTGCTGCTGGGCTCGCTCATTTTCACGGATCTTGTCATTCAAGCTGCTGACAAAGCCAAAGTCGGTGTTCAGCCGGTGCCACAGACTATGAATATGCCCGGACAGGCGACTGTTAAAGTCATCCAGCGTTTGGGTCAGGCGTAACTGGAACTGCTCAGCCAGCAGATAGTCACCCCGGTTTTGTGCCTCACGAAAGGCCATCACCTGGTTATCCAGCTGCTGCAGGGTTTCGGCCACATCGGCATTGACCTGACGGCGGCTTTCATCCACCAGCATTTCGGCAATCAGATCCCGTACGGCATGGCGCAGTTTCAGCCCCTGCTGTTCATCAGGACGCCATAAAATCCGTGCAGCAACCAGCTTTTTGATCGCCTGCTCGCTGATCGCTGACTCATCAATCTCATCGGTCAAATAGGCCTGCATCAACACCGCCGCGTGTTTGCCCAGCAACGCCAGGCGCTCAGTGCCGGTTTTTAGCAGACCACTGGTCAGGCGGCTGTCCGTCATCACAGCAGCCCTTCTTGCTGGGGTTCGTCATCTTCCAGGGGAAGATTTTCTTCATCACGGATAAAGCGAATCAAATCAATCAAATAGTCGATTTTGCTGGTGACCAGATACACCTGCTTGTCGGCATGGGGCTGCAACAGATACCCCTGCTCTTTAAGGCGGCGAAAAATCTGCTTGATCTGGCTATCCAGTGCGTCACTTTGCGAGTTAAAAAAGCGATCTGATGCCAGCAGTTGCACGCGCTCGCGCAGGCTTTGGTTGTCCTCTGACTTGAGCACAAACTCCGCTGGTTTCAACACATCCCCCGCCGTCAACAGGGTGTCGCGCCCGAGCGCTTCCTGTACCAGCTGAACCCACTCCAACAAGGGCAGCAGGCTGCTCAGGGTGATGCCCAACTGTTGACTCAACTGCTCGCGGGCGGACTGATCCAGGTGCACATAAGCAACAAAAAACAGGGTTTGATCCGCGTTGCTCGCCACTCGGCGGTTGAGGGGTTTCAGGTAGGCATCAATCGCCTCACGCGTGGCTTCATCCTGGAGATGACGAAAACCATCTTCATCCGTGACCTGACAAATAAAGGCACCGGACAGCAAACGCTCAATCAAAGGACCGGATAAAGTCATGCGTTCACCTCCGTGGTTTGATGCGCTTGCAGCCGCTCAGCCAAGCGGCTGAGACGAGGTTCAATGCGTTTGAGTAC
>SKHR01000196.1 GCA_007116865.1 Marinospirillum sp.
GGCACCTGCTGATCTGCCTCTGGATGGAGGAAGTTATAGCGTTCAACGGCCAGGGCTTCACGACGCAGCTCATTAAAGCTGGTTGCACTCCAGATATCCGCTTCCACTTCAAAGTCCTGCTTTAACAGTTCGGCAGCGGCTTCGGCTTCTCTCAAAATCGTGCCTGAACCGAGCAACTGAACCTTGAGCTTGGCTTTAGCGCCTTCTTTCAGCAGGTACATGCCTTTGATGATGGCTTCCGTGATGCCTTCACGCGCTGGCATTTCCGGGTGTTCGTAGTTCTCATTCATCACCGTCAGATAGTAGAAGCAGTTTTCCTTGTCTTCATACATCCGCTTCAGACCGTCCTGAATGATCACTGCCAATTCATAGCTGTAGGTCGGATCATAGCTGCGACAGTTAGGAATGGTGCCGGACATCAGGTGGCTGTGACCGTCCTGGTGCTGCAAACCTTCACCGTTCAGGGTCGTCCGCCCCGCAGTACCACCGACCAGGAAGCCGCGCGCCTGCATATCACCGGCGGCCCAGGCCAGGTCGCCAATCCGCTGAAAACCAAACATTGAGTAGTAGATATAAAAGGGAATCAGCGCACAGTTGTTATTGCTGTAACTGGTCGCCGCTGCGATCCAGGCTGACATCGCCCCCGCTTCGGTGATGCCTTCTTCCAGAATCTGGCCTTTTTTATCTTCGCGGTAGTACATGATCTGGCCAGAGTCTTCCGGCTTGTACTTCTGACCCTCTGAGGTGTAAATCCCCAACTGGCGGAACATGCCTTCCATACCGAAGGTACGCGCCTCATCGGGCACGATGGGCACAATACGAGAACCGATTTCCTTATCCTTGGTCAAGCCGGTGAGAATCCGCACAAAGGCCATGGTCGAAGAAATTTCACGTCCTTTTGAGCCTTCCAGCAAGGGGGCATAAGCCTTGTCTTGCAGCGCGGGGGCTTTGAGTGCTTCAAAGTCCGCTCGACGTGAAGGCAGGTAGCCGTTCAGTGCTTCGCGGGTGCGATGCATGTAACGCATTTCAGGGCTGTCATCCGCAGGCTTGTAAAAAGGCACGTCTTCCAACTGCTCATCACTCAACGGAATGCCAAAGCGGTCACGGAATTTTTTCAGGGTATCCAGTTGCAAGGACTTGACTGAGTGGGTGTCATTTTTCGCCTCACCATCGTCACCGGTGCCATATCCCTTGACCGTGTGCGCCAGCACCACGGTTGGGCGGCCGTTCGAATTGTTGACCGCCTCATGATAAGCCGCATACACCTTGTAAGGGTCATGACCACCCCGGTTCAGTGCATAGATGTCATCGTCCGTCAGATCCTTGACCATCTCTTTGAGCTCAGGGTGAGCACCAAAGAAGTGTTCGCGGGTATAAGCGCCACCACTGGCTTTGTAGTTCTGATACTCACCATCGACCACTTCATCCATGCGTTTTTGCAGCAGACCCTTATGGTCTTTTTCAAACAAGGGGTCCCAATGACGGCCCCAGACCACCTTGATGACGTTCCAGCCCGCACCACGGAACACGCCTTCAAGCTCATCCATGATGCGGCCATTGCCACGCACAGGGCCGTCAAGGCGCTGCAAATTACAGTTGATCACAAAAATCAGGTTGTCCAGGTTTTCACGGCCCGCCAGCGAAATCGCACCCAGGGATTCTGGCTCGTCACACTCGCCGTCTCCCATAAAACACCAGACCTTGCGATCCAGCATGGGCTTCATTTCACGCGAGTCGAGATACTTCATCACGTGGGCTTGATAAATCGCCTGGATCGGACCCAGCCCCATGGATACCGTAGGGAACTGCCAAAAGTCAGGCATCAGCCAGGGATGGGGGTAAGAAGACACCCCTTGACCATCGACTTCCTGACGGAAATTGTTGAGCTGATCTTCACTCAAGCGGCCTTCGAGGAAAGCTCGGGCATACACACCGGGCGCACCGTGACCCTGGAAATAAACCAGATCACCTTCAAAATCCTCTTTGGGAGCACGGAAAAAATAGTTGAAACCAACATCATAGAGGGTGGCACTCGACATGAAGCTGGAAATATGGCCGCCGATGCCTGGGTTTTTCTTGTTACCACGCATGACCATCGCCATGGCATTCCAGCGCACCAAAGAACGAATCCGTCGTTCCATGAACAGGTCACCCGGCATTCTCGCTTCGCGGTGAACGGGCAGGGTATTGCGATGGGGCGTGGTGATTGCAAAGGGTAACTGCGAACCATCACGACGCATGCGATCGGCTAACTGCGACAAGATATATTTCGCACGCCCTTCGCCTTCATGTGCCAAAACCGATTCCAGTGCTTCCAGCCATTCCTGGGTTTCTACTGGATCCAGGTCTTTAACCTCCTGATTCATATTGATTCTCCGCCTCTATTGTATAAGGTGTGACAACAAATGTAGCCCAACTACAGCTTTTGACTGGCTGGCCGTGAATTATTCTTTTTAATCACTTGATTAAGATGATCAAGCTGATCCGTCTTGCTGGATAAAACATCCCGATTGCTGCACTGCACCATAAAAATCAATCACCTAAAAAGGATGCAGCGAGTTTTTCTATCTTGTAATTTTACTACAAAACAGTGCAAAAAAAAGCCCCCTTCGGTTCTGACTGCGGTCAGGTGTCGCAGATCAACCCCAGAAAATAACCCCTAAAGCCGTTGCCGCCACCCAAACCGCCAGTGAGCGCCAGACCCATTCTCGAATCCACAGCATTTCCTGATCGGCTTCCTCCGACATGAGTTCAGGACGCAGTGAACGCTGCTCATCCGCCACCTCTGCCGAACCCGCAGCAACTAAAAACTGACGGTACAAAAACGCCTCTGCGCTTAAACGCCACTGGGGCAGGTCACGGAAAAATGCTAACAAACCGGCCCAGGGACGCGACACCAGCCCCAGCGTCAAACCCATCAAACGGACCGCTGGCCACTCTAAAACCTGGTGAAAATGATGCACCTGCTCATCCACCTCACCCTGCTGTCGGGCATAGCTGATCGCCAGCTCACTTAAACGCGCCATCAGCGCGCCCAAAGGGCCGAGCAGCAAATACCAGAACAAGACTAAAAAGGAACGCTCAAAAGCCAAATAGAGAATGCGCGCGACCACCTGACTATGCAGATCTTCATCATTGGCGGCATCCACTGAGCGCTCCAGCAGATCTTCAGCATAGTAGCTGGCCGCCTGGTGATCGCCCTGGCGCCAGGCAATCATGTAACGCTCCAGCCAGACCAGCTCACTGCGTCGGCCCAAGGCATAAAACACCACCAACAAGTGCAATGCCAGAGTCGGCAAAGACCAGAAAAGCCCATCAACCCACCAGAGCACCACCCACAACAAAACCACCCAGGGCAACACGCTGAGCAGGAAAACCAAGGAAGAACCCATGCCACGCTGAGTACGTTTTGCCCAACCACCCTGCCAGGCCTGAAAAGCCTGATCCAAAGGGCGCGTCAAACTGCGGCCGGGCACACCACGCAATAAAAGTACCGCTAACATGACAATGAACTTCATTTGATTCTCTCCCTGCCTGGTGACCGCCGACTAGAGCGCGGCGAGGTAAACCTGCCAATCAAAAAAATCGCCAGGATCCTGTTTGCGCCCGGGGGCAATATCAGAGTGCCCACAGATACGCTGCGGATTAATGTCAGGATAAGCCAGCATGAGGGCCTGTGTCACCCTGATCAAGTGCTGATATTGGAGTGAGGTATAGGGTTGATCATCCGCCCCCTCCAACTCGATACCAATCGAAAAGTCATTGCAAGCCTGACGACCTTGAAAATTCGAGACACCGGCATGCCAGGCACGTTTATCAAACGGCACAAACTGAATCACTTCACCGGTACGACGGATAAACAGGTGCGCCGAAACCCGAACCTGCGCCAGGGACTGAAAGTAGGGGTGGGCCTGCGCCGGCAGCTGTCCACTAAAAAAGGCTTCAACCCAGGGGCCACCCCAGGTGCGAGGCGGCAAAGCGATCGCATGAATCACCAGCAGACTGACCTCCGACTGCGGACGCTCATCCCAATGGTCACTGGGGCAACGCCGGGCGTCACTCAACCAGTGTTTCTCAACCTGTGTCTCTCGCGGCAGATTCAAGTCAGTCTCACCTGTGATTTCATTCATCTTGCCTATTATACTAGCGCAACGCAGCGGCACTGCACTTTTATCAAGTGCCTCATTTTGACCCTAGGAGCTGACTCATGGCGCGACCCCCAAGCCCTCCACCACTCATCAACATCGACCAGCAGGTGGCGGCGGCATTAGCGGAAGACATTGGCAGCGGCGACCTCACCGCCCAACTGATCCCTTCACAGCAATGGGCCACGGCACGCATCATCACCCGCGAAGCGGGCATTTTTTGTGGCAGCCCCTGGGTCATCGCGGTTTTTCGCCAGATTGACCCGCGTGTCCAGGTGCATTGCTTGGCACAGGAAGGCGAAGCAGTGGTCGCTGGTCAAACCCTGTTTTTGCTTCAGGGGCCTGCGCGCGCACTGCTGACCGGTGAACGCTGTGCCCTTAACTTTGTGCAAACACTGAGCGGTACCGCCACCCAGTGCAAACAACTGGCTGACCGGGTCGCTCATACTCAGGTGCGTTTGCTGGATACGCGCAAAACTCTGCCGGGCCTGCGCCTGGCACAAAAATACGCGGTACGCTGCGGTGGCTGCTTCAATCACCGCCTGGGGCTTTACGATGCCTATCTGATCAAAGAAAACCACATTGCGGCGGCAGGCAGCATTCAGGCTGCCGTGACCCAGGCTCGTCAGCTCACCCCGGATCGACCTATTGAAGTCGAAGTAGAAAACCTGGATGAGCTCCAACAGGCACTCAAGGCAGGGGCCGAGATGATCATGCTGGATGAGTTTTCCCTGGACGATACACGCAAGGCCGTGGCCCTGAATGCCGGTCAGGCCAAGCTTGAAGCCAGTGGCGGCATCCACGCGGGCAATCTGGTTCGCATCGCTGAAACCGGGGTGGACTTTATCTCCCTGGGCAGCCTGACCAAAGATCTGCGATCCATGGATCTTTCCATGCGTCTGATCCACACATGAAGTCATCCACCAGCGAGGGGGTGATCCAGTTTCTCTGCACCCTGACACCACCCCCACCCTGGCCTGACGCCTTGATTGACTTGCTCAATCAAGCAAGGCAGAAAGCCAAAGTTCGTGGCTGGCTTGGCCAGGACCCGCAGCGTTATGAAGGACTCGGATTCGGCAACCTGAGCCTGCGCACCGCCACACCTGAGCATCCCAACGCCTTTATTATCAGTGCCAGTCAAACAGGCCATCTTAACCATCTGACGCCTGAATACTGGACTCAGGTTCTGAACTGCAATCTTGCACAAGCCCAGGTCAACGCTGCAGGCATTCACC
>SKHR01000038.1 GCA_007116865.1 Marinospirillum sp.
AGTCCAACAGCTGACGGCGCAGTGTTTCTATCTGACGTGCCTGCGGCGGTAACATTTCGTCCATGCCATCAGGCAGCATCCATAGATCGGCCAGGCTCATTCCTCACTCCTATTTTATGGTTACCTGACACACGAAAGCCGGAGGCAAGCCTCCGGCAGTTTTGTCTCGTGCTATTCAACGCCCCTGAGAAGACTCCAGATAACGGAAGAACTCAGACTTGGGACTGATCACCAAAATATCACCGCTCGAGTTAAAGCTTTCTCGATAGGCTTGCAGACTACGCGTGAAACGGTAGAACTCAGCATCTTGCTGGAAGGCCTCAGCATAAATCCGTGCAGCTTCTGCATCCCCTTCACCGCGCAGGATTTCGGAATCACGCTGGGCAGAGGCCAGAATCACCTCGCGGTTACGATCGGCTGCTGCGCGAATCCGCTCAGCCTGCTCTTGACCCTGGGCACGATATTCACGCGCTTCACGCTGACGTTCGGTGCGCATCCGTTCATAAACCGAGTTGGATACTTCGGTCGGCAGGTCGATCTGCTTGACTCGAATATCCAGAATTCGCACACCCATTTCACGACGCAGGGCAGCGGTCAGCTCTTCAATCGGGCGCTCCATCAGCTCATCACGCTGCTCACTGACGATTTCCACCAGTGTGCGACGACCAAACTCGTTACGCAGACTTTCATCCACCCGTGGCGCGATCAAACGCATGGCGGCTTGTTCATCACCGGCGGTTGCTTCGTAGTAGCGGGTCACATCAACAATCTGCCACTTCACAAAGGAGTCAACGATCACCCCTTTGCGGTCACCGGTCAGATAACGCGAAGGCCGCGCATCCAGCGTCTGCACCCGCGTATCAAACAGGCGCACGGTGTTGTAAACCGGAATTTTCCAACGCAGGCCGGGCTGAATATCGGTTTCAACCACTTCACCAAACTGCAAGCGAATCGCGCGCTCGGTTTCATTCACCACATACAAACTACTGCTAGCCAGCAGTGCCGCGCCGGCAAGAAAACCGAGCGCAACAAAAGAACGAGTGTGCATCAGCGGCCCTCCCGACGAATACCTGAAGTGGATTGGTTCTGGCGCTCACGAATGCGCTCTACTACACGATCCGTGATCGCATCCAGCTCATGCTCTGAGCTGGCACCAGAAGCGCGAGCTGCGCCGCCTCCGACTGCACCACCCCCTAAACGATCCAGGGGCAGGTACATCATGTTATTGCTGCCTTCGTTGGTATCAACCAGGACTTTGCTGGTCTGGCTAAATACTTCCTGCAGCGTTGTCAGGTAAAGACGCTCACGCATGACATCTGGTGCCAAACGATACTCTTCCAGCAGGGCCACAAAACGCATGCTTTCACCTTCAGCGCGGGCGGTGACGGCCTCACGATAACCCTGGGCCTCTTCACGAATCCGCGCCGCACGGCCTTCGGCATCAGGAAGAACTGAGTTCTCATAAGCGCGTGCCTGGTTGATCGTACGTTCACGATCTTCACGCGCCCGAATCACGTCATCAAAAGCCGACTGGACTTCATCCGGTGCCGAGGTGCTTTCGATGTTGACGGTTTGCAGACGGATGCCCACACCATAGGTTTCAAGATAACGCTGCAAGCGCTCCAAAACCCCAGTCGCCAGAATTTCCCGGCCTTCGGTGAGGATTTCAATCAGGTTGGTGGTTCCCACCTCATGACGCAAGGAGGAATCCAGTGCATATTCCAGACTGCGCTCTGGCGCACGCACGTTGATCAGATAGTCTTTGGGGTTTTCAACCACATACTGAACAGAAATCGCGACCTTAACGATGTTCTCGTCACGGGTCAGCATGCTCGCCTGTTGGTTGATGGAACGGATACGTGTCACGTTCACCTTGGTGACCGAGTCAATGATCGGTGGGTTCCAGTGCAGACCGGGGGTCACGGTTTCATGGTATTTACCCAGACGCAAAACCACGCCTCGCTCGGCCTGGTCGATCAGGTAAAAACCGCTGGCAAACCAAATCGCCAGGATCAAAACCCCGACCAGGGCTGTCAGGCCATAACCACCAAACTTGGCTGGTGGACGACCGGCACCACTGCCGCCGTCTTTGCCACCCTGCCCGCCTTGACCGCCTTTGCTGCCAAACAGACCATTGAGCTTGTCCTGAAACTTTTTCAGCGCTTCATCCAAGTCAGGCGGCCCTTGATTGCCACCTGGTCCACCTTGATTACCTGTATTACGGTCGGGCTTACGACCCCCGCCACTCCAAGGGTCATGCTGGTTCCCACCCGGCTCATTCCACGCCATAGTGCTTTATCTCCCACTAGGAAAGTCAACGTTTGCGCAATGCTACCTTAAAACGTGCGACAGGTCATGGTTTTGTGACCCAGATCAGCGCGTCTTCGGACATCTCGACCGATGCCAGTACCTGCCCCAGGTCTTTTTTCGACAGATGCAGGTGCAGCAGGCTGTTGCCTTGCTCATCATAAGTCTCAGCCAGCACCCCGCCACGGGCATAGAGTTGAGCACGAAAACGGCTCGCCGTGGCGGGCAGTTGCAGCCAACCTTCGACCTGCGGCAGCGCCAGACGTTCCGAAATCGCCTGCAACAGCAGGTCAATTCCCTGCCCGGTTTGTGCCGACAGCCAGACCCGCTGAACCTGACCGGCATCGTCCCGCTCCAGGCGGGGCGCCTGTTCCAGCCGATCAATCTTGTTAAACACCAGCAGGCTTGGCACTTCGCTGGCACCGATTTCAGCCAGCACCGCTTCAACCTGAAACTGGTTGTCTTCCCGCTCTAAACTGGCCGCGTCCACTACATGCAGCAACAGGCTGGCCTCAGAGGCCTCTTGCAGGGTCGCCTGAAAAGCCTCCACCAGCTTGTGGGGCAAATGGCGGATAAATCCAACCGTATCCGCCAGCACCACCGGGCCAACATCCGTGACGTCAAGGCGACGCAGGGTTGGATCAAGCGTTGCAAACAACTGATCCGCCGCATACACCTGGGCCTGGGTCATCTGGTTGAACAGGGTGGATTTACCGGCGTTGGTGTAACCCACCAGCGACACGGCTGGAATCTCTGCCTGCACCCGCGCACGCCGACTGTTTTCTCGCTGCTGGCGCACTTTCTTTAAGCGCCGATGGATGGCACCGATACGGGCTCTTAACAGACGCCGGTCGGTTTCCAACTGGGTTTCACCCGGGCCGCGCAGGCCGATCCCGCCTTTTTGCCGCTCCAGGTGAGTCCAACCGCGCACCAGCCGGGTGCTCATGTATTCCAGCTGTGCCAGCTCGACCTGCAATTTGCCTTCGTAGGTTCGCGCCCGCTGGGCAAAGATATCCAGAATCAACCCGGTCCGATCCAGCACTCGGCAGGAGAGCTCGCGCTCCAGATTGCGTTCTTGCGAAGGTTTCAATGCGTGATTGAATAACACCAGATCGGCATCGTGTTCTTCAATGGCCGCACGCAGCTCATCCAGCTTGCCAGCACCAATGAATAAACGCGGGGAAGGTTGATTGCGTTGACCACGGATCAGGGCGAGGGTTTCTGCACCAGCAGAACGCGCCAACTCCAAAAACTCGCCAACATCCTCTTTTTCGGATTCATCTGCCAGGTCCAGATGAACAAGGACGGCTCGATTGCCGCCCTTTTCGCGCTCAAAAAACAAGTTCAGAACCGCTCAGCTTCAAGACTCATCGTCTTCTGGGCTTGGCATGCGCACGTTACGAGAAGGCACAACCGTCGAAATGGCGTGTTTGTAAACCATTTGGCTGACCGTATTTTTCAGCAGAATCACGAACTGGTCGAAGGACTCAATCTGACCTTGCAGTTTGATACCATTGACGAGAAAAATCGAAACTGGAATACGCTCTTTGCGCAACAAATTCAGATAGGGGTCTTGTAATGTTTGCCCTTTAGACATGGCTTGTCTCCCTTGGACGTTAGAATTTTAGATTTCATTTA
The DNA here is from genome assembly GCA_007116865.1 of Marinospirillum sp. Lineage (GTDB taxonomy): Bacteria > Pseudomonadota > Gammaproteobacteria > Pseudomonadales > Halomonadaceae > Marinospirillum. The sequence continues at coordinate 3,946 of SKHR01000038.1, forward strand.
TTATTGGGTATTGCCTGTGACAGAAAGATTATACCCTGAGTTAATCCGACTTGCTGCTGATTTTGCTGCACATGCGTGACTCCTTCTCTGTCTCACAAAACCGCATCACTTGGTCACTCACCCGCTCAATAAGTTCCGGCCGGGTGACTTCGATTGATTGCAAACCCTCCCAGCCGCGCATCCAGGTCAACTGGCGCTTGGCTAACTGGCGGGTGGCTGCCTGTCCTGCCGCGCGCATCGCATCCCAGTCAAACTGACCATCAAGATACTGCCAGACCTGGCGATATCCCACCGATTTCATCGATGGCAACCCCAGGTGCAAGTCTGGGCGAGCGCGCAGCTCTTCTACCTCTTCCACAAAACCCGATTGCAGCATTAGATCAAAACGCAGATTGATTCGCTCATGCAGCCAGGCACGCTGTGGCGGCAGCAAACCCAGCTGCAAAACCCGCCAGGGAAAACTCGGCGTTGATTGTTCTTGCCACAGCTGAGTGCGGGTTTTGCCGGTGAGCTGCCAGAGCTCTAACGCGCGCACCAAACGTTGTGGATCGGTTGGCGCGATACGGGCCGCCGACTCTGGGTCCAGTTGACTCAGACGCTGGTGCAAAGCGGGCGCGCCCTGGACTTGTAGCTCGGCTTCCAGTTTGGCGCGTATCTGCGGATCGGCCGGCGGCAGATTGGTTTCACCGGCCAGAAGGCGCTGAAAATACAGGCTGGTGCCACCAGCCAGCAGCGGCACCTTGCCTTGATCAGTCAAGTGCTGCATCACTTGCAGGGCATCACGGCGAAAATCACCGGCGGAATAAACTTCGGCCGGATCTCGGATATCAATCAAATGGTGGGGCGCACGCGCCAGAGTCGCGGCATCCGGCTTGGCCGTACCAATATCCATCTGCTGATAGACCAGCGCTGAATCGACACTGACGATTTCGGTGTTCAGAATTTCGGCCAGCGCTACCGCTAGGTCGGTTTTACCCACCGCGGTTGGCCCTAATAAAAAGATCGCTGGGGGACGCACGGCTGCCAGGCTCACTTCAACGCCCCCGCAAAAACAGCTGATCCAGATCCGCCAGGGTCATCTGAAACCAGGTCGGGCGGCCATGATTGCACTGATCGCTGCGCTCGGTCGACTCCATCGCCCGCAACAGGGCGTTCATTTCAGTCAGGGTCAGCGCATCTCCAGCCCGAACCGAGGAGTGACAAGCCAGGGTTGCCAGCACTTCATGAATGGAAGCCTGCAAGCTCGACAGACTGCCAAAGTTTTGCAGCTCGGTTAAAAGCCGGGGAATCAACTGCTGACTGCGTGGCCGCGACAGGATCGCAGGCAGAGCACGCACGGCCAGGGTTTCCGGGCCGAGTGGCTGCAACTCCACACCCAACTGACTCAACACCTCGGCATGGGTTTCGGCAACCTCAACCAGCGTGGC
>SKHR01000106.1 GCA_007116865.1 Marinospirillum sp.
CAAAAACTGATTTCCATTAAAAAGCACTTTGGCAGCACCGAGCGCAAGTACCTCTACCTGTCTGGCTGGATGGTTGCCGCACTGCGTTCCGAATTCGGCCCTCTGCCTGATCAGTCCATGCACGAAAAAACCGTAGTAGCGGACCTGGTTGAAGAGCTTTACAAGTTCCTGCGTCAAGCGGATGCCCGCGAACTGGGCGGTCTGTTCCGTGAGCTGGACAAGGCTCGTGAAGCCGGCGACAAGGCCAAAGAAGCCGAAATCCAGAAGCAAATCGATAACCACGAAACTCACGTTGTGCCGATCATTGCTGACATCGACGCCGGTTTTGGTAACGCGGAAGCCACCTACCTGCTGGCCAAGAAAATGATTGAAGCCGGTGCTTGCTGTTTGCAGATCGAAAACCAGGTAGCCGACGAGAAGCAGTGTGGCCACCAGGACGGTAAAGTGACTGTGCCTCATGCAGACTTCCACGCTAAGCTGCGCGCCCTGCGTTACGCTTTCCTGGAGCTGGGTGTGGATGACGGTGTGATTGTTGCCCGGACCGACTCTGAAGGTGCTGGCCTGACCAAAGAAATCGCGGTTGTGCGTGAGCCAGGCGACCAAGGCGACATCTACAACTCCTACCTGGACGTAGAAGAAGTTGCCCCTGAAGACACCAACCCTGGCGACGTACTGATCAGCCGTGACGGCAAGCTGGTTCGTCCCAAGCGCTTGGCTTCTGGCCTGTATCAGTTCCGCGAGGGCACTGGTCACGAGCGCTGTGTCTTTGACTGTATCGAAGCCATCAATGCTGGTGCGGATCTGCTATGGATCGAAACGGCTGTACCGACTGTTCACGAAATCCGTGACATGATGAACGAAGTGCGTAAAGTTCATCCAGATGCCAAGCTGGTGTACAACAACTCACCATCTTTCAACTGGACGCTGAATTTCCGTCAGCAGGTGTTTGACTCCTGGGTTGAGCAGGGCAAAGACGTGTCTGCCTATGACCGTGCAGACCTGATGAACGCCAAGTACGACGACTCTGAGCTGTCTGCTGAAGCCGACGCACGGGTTCGTACCTTCCAGGCGGACTGCTCACGTGAAGCCAACGTGTTCCATCACCTGATCACACTGCCGACTTACCACACCACGGCCCTGTCTGTTGACAACCTGGCCAAGGAATACTTCGGCGAAGCAGGCATGCTGGGTTACGTAGAAGGCGTGCAGCGTAAAGAAATCCGTCAGGGTATCGCTTGTGTGAAACACCAGAACATGTCTGGTTCTGACATCGGTGACGATCACAAGGAATACTACGCTGGTGAAGCGGCGCTGAAAGCCGGTGGTGCGAAAAACACCTCCAACCAGTTCAGCTAAGCGGATCGCGTTTGATGCTCAAGCGGCTCCTAACTTGGAGCCGCTTTTTTATGTCTGCTGAAAAAATCCGTTAGAATGAGCGGTGTTTTTCACGTCAAATCACACATGAGTTTTCACATGATTGAGTTACCCGCTTTTCTGAATGATGCACATGAGGTGTTAACCCCGCAGGGATTCACCTGCACCAACACCTGGTACCACGGCACTTCTTCAGCACTGATCGAATCCATCCAGTCACAGGGACTCAAGCGCTCTGGTGACCAGGCCCTAAGAGAAGCCGCCAAGAAAACCATGGCCACCATTGGTGATCGCCTGTCCGAGCATCCTGAGCCGGTTTTTTTAACACCCAGCAAAGCACTGGCTTATTACTGGGCCTTACAAACGGTGCAAAATCGCAAACTGCGTTTTCATGGTGATGAAGCGCCGGTTGTTTTAGCCGTGACACTGACGGATGACATCAATGCCGCGGTCAAACCTGATGTCGGCGCTGCCAGTCTTTTATTGCTACAAGAAGGTGAGCAGTATCTGGCTTATCTCGTCGGCCTGTATCAAGAGCAGGGACTGACACCGCCAGAAATCGACTTAATGAAAGCACAGCGCATGGATTATCTCAATCGACTGGGCATGGCCTATATTGATCAGGATATCCCAGCAAACTGCATTCAGCCCCTCACCTGAGTCATTGCAGCCAAGCATAAAAAACCCCAGCACCAGGCTGGGGCTTGGGGGGTGAGTGGTCGACTCAGTCTTGCTCAGCGACCAACCAGCCTTCAACGGTTTCAGCACCATGCTGCTTTTTCCAGGCTTTCAGCAGCTTATGGTTGCCGCCACGCGTTTCAATCCGCTCTTGGGTATTGGGATTGACATAGACTTTCATCTTGCGGGTACGACGACTGGCTGTTGAGGCACTGGCTCGCCCTGCAGCGCTGGGTGCCAGTCCAAATACGTCAAGTAAATCATTTAAAGTTTTACCATGACGATCCAAACAGGCTTCAACTTCTTTTTTAAACTCTAACTCTTTTTTTAATTGTTGGTTTTCTTCAAGCTTGCTGATTTCACTCTGCAGCTTGCGCATCAATTCTTCTTTTTCGCGGTAAGTCGCTAAAATAGACATGGTGACTCCCAGTAATCTGACAAATAGGCCATATAAAAACGAAACAAATACACGCACAAACAAGTGTTCTTCTATTCTAATCCTATTTAAATTTGAAAAACAAATTTTAGTGGTGTTTTTTTTCGGATATTATATTCAAACTTGTTTTTTGACGATTCAAGCATGGCTCATGTTGTGTTTTAGTCTTTTTAGTCACAGGATTTATTCGTATGAGTGAGTCATTATCTAAACCCTGGATATTAGGGCTGACAGGGGGAATTGGTTCCGGTAAAACAACTGTCAGTGGTTTTTTTGCCCAGTTAGGCATACATATTGTTGATGCTGACGAATGGTCGCGCCAGGCTTTGGCACCCGGCTCTCCCCTGGTTAAACAAGTGCTTGAGCGCTTTGGCTCCGCCTGTCTGATGCCTGATCAGACACAGGTGTTAAACCGTGCCTGGTTAAGAGATCAGGTTTTTCGTAGTGAACAAGATAAACAGTGGCTGGAATCCCTGGTTCACCCCTGGGTCAACCAGGCGATCGATAAGGATTTAAATCAGGCACAAGGCCCGTATGTGATTTTATCTTCCCCTTTGCTCTTTGAGACGGGACAGAACAAACGCTGTCAGCGTGTACTGGTGATGGACTTACCGGAAAAACTACAAATTGAGCGCAGCTGTTTACGTGATGGTGTCAGCCAAGAAAGTATCCAACAGGTCATGCGGCACCAGTGGACACGGGCACAGCGCCTTAGTTTAGCGGATGATATTCTTGATACCAGTCAAGATTTAATAAGGGTTGAAAAGGCAGTCAAGCAGCTCCATCAAGCCTATATAGATCAACACAGTCTCACATAAACACTTGATGCTTTGAGACAGAAGCCGATAAAGAAAACCTGGAAAAATATGAGCCCTATTCAAACCTTTCAGTGCCCAACCTGCAAACAACACAGCTCGCTTGCCAGCGATAACCCCTGGCGGCCTTTTTGCAGCGAACGTTGCCGTCTAATTGATTTAGGTGACTGGGCCAGTGAGGCGCATCGGATTGCTGGGGAACCCGCTGCTCCCAGTGACACTCAACTGGATGAAGATGGATTCAACCAGAAGTGGTGAATCCCGGCCACACCCTGACCACCCAGGGCAAAGACTTTTTTGCGATCTTCCAGCCGCATACCGCCTAGAGCAAAAACCGGCACACAAGCCTGCTCAGTCAAACTTTTAAAACCCTGCCAGTAAAGCGGGGCTGCTTCTAGGTGTGAAGGCGTCGGATTAACAGGTGAAACCAACGCAAGATTCGCATTCAGGTGTTTTGCCTGCTCAAGATCCGCTAAGGAGTGGCAAGCCACACTTAACAGGCGGTCTTTGGGAATCGGACGAGAGGAAAACTGATGCAGGCGCTGCTGATTGAGATGAACACCATCCGCATCCAGTGTGTGCAACAATCCAGGGTCGGCATTTAAGATCAATCGGGCCGAACGCTGGTGGCATTTTTTAATAAAAGCCTCACCCCATTGGTGATAGGTGGCCGCATCCATTTCAGGCGCTCGCAGCTGCACTAACCGAATCCCTGAATCGAGCACCCGGTCCAACTGAGCCAGCCCCTGATCCAGCTGATCTAACTCGGCGGTGATTGCTAAGCGACTTGGCAGTGCTAAAGACTGAAGAATCGGCAGGTTTGCCTCAGGAAAGGCCAGCGATGACAGCTCATTGAAAGAGCGCCACGCGATGGGCTGTCCTTCACGCCCCCAGGGCTCACCGTCATACTTGAGCACCTTCCACACATCCAGCAGTACCCGCTTGTCGGGATAACGATGCTTCAGACGTAAAAAAGGGCGTGCGGCCTGGATCGTCACGCCCACTTCTTCTTGAATTTCGCGTTTTAACGCCTGATAACCGGTTTCATAGGGTGCCAGCTTGCCGCCAGGAAACTCCCAACAACCCGCATGATCAACATTCTGAGGGCGCTGAGCAACCAAAAACTGGCCCTGCTCATTGGTGATCAGTGCAACCGCAACGTATAAAAGGCGAGCCAAGGGGGTACTCCTTAGGTCCGGTACTCTGCATTAATCGTGACATAATCATGAGAAAAGTCACAAGTCCAAACTTCCGCTTGAGCACTGCCTCTTCCCAGCTGCAGACGCAGAGTGAGATCAGTGGCCTGCATGGCAGCGGTGCCTGCTTCTTCGGTGTAACTGGCCGCACGTCCGCCCTGCTCCGCCAGCAGCAGGTCGCCCAGATAGAGATAAACGCCGGCCACATCGAGGTCTTCAAGGCCTGGCGTACGCCCTAAGGCTGCGAGAATTCGCCCCCAGTTGGCATCACTGGCATAAAGTGCGGTCTTAACCAAAGGCGAGTGAGCCAGAGTAAAGGCGGCTTCTAACGCCTCTTCTTCGGTTCTGGCTTGCTCTATCTGAATACTGACAAACTTGGTGGCGCCTTCACCATCACGGACGATTTTTTGTGCCAGATCCTGCATAAGGCTCAGTAATGCGGCACTAAACGCAGTGAGTGAGACCTCACTCTCTTCTGTGATCTCGGCAGATTGACCAGTGGCGATCAACAGGCAGGCGTCATTGGTGGAGGTATCACCATCAATCGTGATCCGGTTGAAGCTCTGGTCACAGGCTTGCTTCAAGAGCTTTTGCAACAGGGGTTGAGCAATTTTTGCATCAGTGGCCACAAATCCAAGCATGGTCGCCATATTGGGGCGAATCATGCCTGCCCCTTTGGTGATGCCGGTGAGGGTGACCCACTGGCCATCCAGCTCCAATTGAATACTGGCGGCTTTCGGGCGGGTATCGGTGGTCATGATGCCACTGGCCGCATCCGCCCAGGCATTGGCTTGTAAAGACGCCAAAGCGGCGGGAAGTGCCGCTGAGAGCTTCTCAACCGGCAGTGGTTCACCGATCAC
>SKHR01000161.1 GCA_007116865.1 Marinospirillum sp.
AACAAAGGGCTGGCGGCGATGTTCACCATGATGAATGCCGCGCGGATCGGTGTAGGGATTCAAGGCCAGGGGTTGATCGAGGCTTCTTACCAGAATTCTTTGGCTTATGCGCGTGATCGCCTGCAAATGCGTGCTTTATCTGGCGCGAAAGCACCCGAAAAGTCAGCAGATCCAATCATTGTGCATCCGGATGTCCGGCGTATGCTGCTGACTCAAAAAGCCTTCAGTGAAGGCGGCCGTGCATTGATTCTTTACACCGCTCAACTGGTGGACCTGGTTGAAGCCGGTAGCGATGAGCAGAAAAAAGAGGCGGATGAGATTCTTGGCCTGCTGACGCCAATCGTGAAAGCCTTCCTGACCGAAGTCGGCTTTGAGGCCACCAACGAGGGCCTGCAAGTCTTTGGTGGTCATGGCTTTATTCAAGAATGGGGCATGGAGCAGTTTGTCCGGGATGCACGCATCACCCGCTTGTATGAAGGCACCACGGGCATTCAGGCGCTGGATTTGTTAGGCCGTAAAATTCTGATGAACCAGGGCGAAACCCTGCGCAAGTTCACCAAGCAGATCCACAAGTTCTGCCAGGCAAATGCTGAAAATGATCTGGCTGAATTCACCCAGCCGCTGGCTGAGCTGAACAAGGAGTGGGGCGAACTGACCATGAAAATCGGCATGGGTGCGATGCAAAACCGCGAAGAAGTCGGTGCCGCCGCAGTCGACTACCTGATGTATGCCGGTTATATCACCATCGCTTACTTCTGGGCACAAATGGTTGAAGTTGCTCAGAAAAAACTGGCTGAAGGCAGCGAAGAACAGGCTTACTATCAGGCCAAAATCGAAACCGCTCGCTTCTACTTCAAGCGAATTCTTCCCCGAACCCGCGCCCATGCAGCGGCTATGACCGCCGGTGCCGACTCCCTGCTGGCACTGGATGAAACCGCTTTTGGCTTGGGATTTGAAGTTTAAAACGGTATGACGCTTCAAGTTTAGGAGTGCTTGGGCGGCTTAGGCCGCCCTTTTTTTATCAACAAACGTCACAATTATTTAACCCCTTCAAGCCAGCATGCTAGGCTTTGAGGAGTAAAACCTGCAGGTCACAGATTTCATTTGTGCTCTGCAGCAAAGCAGGTATGCTAACTCAGTGATTCTTATCAGAGGATAGAGGTAAACCATGGCCATTTATAAAGCCCCTTTGCGCGATATGCAGTTTGTTCTCAATGAAGTTTTTGAGGCTGGTAAGCTCTGGCAGTCAATGGATGCGACACAAGAAGTAACCCCAGATCTGGCTGATGCGATTCTGGAAGAAGGCGCCAAGCTGACAGAAAATGAACTCTTCCCACTCAACCGCAGTGGTGACGAAGAAGGCTGCCGTTTCGAAGGCGGCCAGGTCTTTACCCCCAAAGGCTTTAAAGAAGCCTATCAAGCCCTGTCTGAAGGCGGCTGGATGGGTCTGGGCGGCAACCCCGAGTACGGTGGTCAGGGCATGCCCAAGATGCTGACCGTTTTGTTTGAAGAAATGCTCTATGCGGCCAATGCCAGCTTCACTCTTTATCCTTCACTGAACAATGGCGCCACCCTGCTGCTTGATTCTCATGCCAGTGAAGAAATCAAAGCCAAGTATCTGCCGACCATGTACGAAGGCCGCTGGATTGGCACCATGTGTTTGACTGAACCCCATTCAGGGACAGATCTGGGCCTGATTCGCACCAAAGCCGAGCCCAAGGGCGATGGCACCTACACCCTGACCGGCAACAAGATCTGGATCACTGGCGGTGAGCATGATCTGGCCGAGAACATCATCCACCTGGTACTTGCCAAGCTGCCCGATGCACCGCCCGGCACCAAAGGCATCTCTTTGTTCCTGGTGCCCAAGCTTAAAGTGCATGAAGACAACAGCCTGGGGGATTTCAACAACGTCAACTGCGGCTCTATCGAGCACAAAATGGGTATCAAGGGTTCAGCCACCTGTGTGATCAACTTCGATGGTTCCGAAGGCATCATGATCGGTGAGCCCAATCGAGGCCTGGCTGCCATGTTCACCATGATGAACTACGAGCGCCTGTCAATCGGCATTCAAGGCCTGGGGTTGGGTGAAGTTGCCTATCAAAGTGCCATGGACTTCTCACGTGAACGCCTGCAATCGCGTGCGCCCACCGGCCCCAAATGCCCGGACAAACCCGCTGACCCGATTCTGGTTCATCCCGATGTGCGACGTATGGCACTGAATGCGCGCGCCTTCAATGAAGCCAGCCGTGCCTTTGCGTCCTATGTCGGCATGCAGCTGGATATCAGCAAATATCACAGTGACGAGACTCAGCGCAAACATGCCGCGGATCTGGTTGCGCTGCTGACCCCGATTGCCAAAGCCTTCATCACTGATCGCGGTTTTGAAGCCACCGTTGAGGCCCAGCAAATTTATGGCGGCAGCGGCTATTGCCGTGAGTGGGGCGCAGAGCAGTATGTGCGTGATGCCCGTATTGCCCAGATCTACGAAGGCACCAACGGCATCCAGTGCATGGACCTGATGGGTCGCAAGGTCTACGCCAATGGCGGAGAGTTTGTGCGCCTGTTTACCAAGGACGTGCGGGAATTTCTGGCAGCCACTGCCAACAACCCAGCCATGCAGGCACGCAATGCCCAACTGGAAACCGAACTGGTACGTCTGGAAGCCTTGACCGAAAAAGTGATCGCAGCGACTAAAGCCAATCCGGAAGAAATCGGAGCGGCGGCTGCAGACTACCTCAACCTATTTGGCCTGGTCGCCTATGCCTATATGTGGGCAAAAATGGCAGCAGTTGCTGTGGAAAAGGCCGACAGCGACACTTCTGGCTTCTATCAAAGCAAGCTACAGGTTGCCGACCACTACTTCAAGCGCATCCTGCCACGGACTCTGGCACTGGAGCAGCAAGTGCTAGCGGGTGCAGAAGTGCTGATGGCCATGCCGGAAGACGCCTTCTACACCCACCTGCAATAAGCTCAATCTGCTTTATTCAGCGGCGCCCCGAGCGCCGCTTTTTTTATTCCACAAGCGCATTAAACCCCCCGTCCGCAGGCCACTGCGGAGGCCCAGGCCCATTGGAAGTTAAAGCCGCCCAACTGGCCCGTCACATCCAGTACTTCTCCAATAAAACGCACTTGAGGGCAGTGGCGCAGGCTGAAGTCCTGTGAGCTGATGGCTTGGGTGTCTACGCCGCCAAGGGTGACCTCTGCGGTTCGATAGCCTTCTGTGCCCGCCGGACGAATCGGCCAGTCACTCAGCGACTGGTGTAACCGGGTCATCTGCGCCTGACTCCACTGAGCCGCCTGGGGGTTGAGCCCCAGGGTTTGTACCAGAGGGTCCGCAAGACGCTGCGCCAGCCGCTTGGGCAACTGCTGACTTAGGAGTGTCACCAGGCCACTGCGGGGCTGCTGCTGACGAAACTGCTGAATCCGCTGAGCCACATCCTGCCCCGGCAACCAGTTGATGCTGAGTGAGTCTCCGGGTCGCCAGAAGCTGGAAATCTGTAACATGGCGGGGCCGGATAAACCCCGGTGGGTGATGAGCAGTGGCTCACAGAAGGTCTGCCCCCGGCAGGTGACCGCCACCCCACAACTGAGGCCCGAGAGTTCGCTCCACTGGGCTTTATCCTCGGCACTGAGGGTAAAGGGCACCAGTGCTGGACTGCGCGGCAAAACCGGCACATCCAACTGCTCCGCCAGGGTGTAACCCAGTCCTGTCGCGCCCAGTGTGGGAATGGATAAACCGCCGGTTGCCACCACCAGCGCTCCGGCTTCAATGCGTCCAAGGCTGGTGTCCACTTGAATCGAGTCCGCTTTGATGTGCATGGAGTCAAAGCGGGTGCTCAGGTGCAACGATGCACCGGCCCAGTCCATTTCCGTCAGCAGTAGCTGTTGAATGTCTTTGCTGCTGTGGGTGCAAAAAAGCTGTCCTGGTGTTTTTTCGACCCAGTCAATGCCATGGCGCTCGACCAGTTCCAAAAAAGCCTGGGGGGGATAACGCTTTAAAGCGGAGATGCAAAAACCAGGGTTGGATGACAGATAATGCTGTGGCTGCGCATCAAGATGGGTGAAGTTACAGCGCCCGCCCCCGGACATCAGAATTTTGCGCCCCGCCTGACGCGCATGATCGATCACCATCACCCGCTGTCCGGCATAGGCAGCGGTTGCCGCACACATCATGCCTGCCGCGCCCGCTCCAAGAATCAACACATCGGTGGTTTTCATGATCAGCTCTCTTAACGCCCGGTGCCAGACAACCAGGCCAGCACCAGCAGCAGTGCGGCAAAGCTGATCAGGGCATAACGCTGTTCCCAGTCCTGCAAACGCGCTGTTTTGACACGCCCCTGGAACACCCCCACCCCCCGCTGCCAGACTAAAAACAGTTGATGGCGTGCCTGCACAAACCCCTGAGCCAGGCGTTGCACAACCACTGCACCCCCCCGCACCAGATAACAATAAAGCCAGAGGCAGTCACCCGCAGGCACCCAGGCATGGAATTTTTTACCCAGCAGGCCGATCAGCACCATCGCCAAGGCCACCGGCCACACCAGGCTGAAAACATCCTTCCAGGCCAGAGAAGCCCATTCAAGCTCAGCCAATAAAGGCCACCCAGGCAGACTCAACGCCAGCAGCAAAGAGCCCGCCCAGCTCCCCCACAGGAAAATCAATGCCGCCACAGGTTTACCCGCCGCCGACTTGGCTGGCGGCTGCGCGGCCTGCCACAAAAGCCACAAATACCTCAGCATCAGGCTGGCCGTTGCGGTCGCTGCCAGGGTCAACAAGCCGACCAAGAGCACCAGGTCTGCCGTGTATAACGCGGCTTTAAAGCCACTTTTGATCAGCAGGCCGCTGCCTAACCAGCCGACCAGCATCAAGGGTGGCAGGAGTAAAAAAATGCCCAGCGCTTGAATGCGTTTTGTCGTCCAGGGCAGGCCCACGCTCAAGAACAGGTTGGTCTTGATCAAACCATGATGCGTGACAAAAGCCAGCAGCACTGGCAACAAGAGCGGCCAAAGCTGAGCGTTCATCAATCCAGCGCCGGTCAAGGCAATCATCATGCCCATCTGACTGACGGTCGAATAGGCCAGCACCGCTTTGATTTGCGCCTGCCCCACTCCCAGCAGCCCGGCCCCCAGAGCGCCCAGCAGACCGGCATAAACCAGACCCTGACCAACCCCCGGCCAGCTTTCACTGCCCAGCGGTAATAATAACCACCAGGCCAAAAGCCCTGCCTTGACCATCGCCCCGGAAAGCACCGCACTGGCCGGAGTCGGTGCCACTGGATGCGCCAGGGGCAGCCAGACATGCAGCAGAGGCAGACCGGCTTTGACACCAAAACCCAACACCAGGG
>SKHR01000057.1 GCA_007116865.1 Marinospirillum sp.
ACTCATCTCCTGAATGCAAACAACTACGACTCAAAGCAAACCAAGCCTCCATATACTGCTGCATGGCCGCCATCTCTGTTTCTAGCAGCACCTCCATGGTCTCTACCCAAATGCGCTGAAATTCGAGCATGGGTAGCTGCTGTTTTTGTAACTGTTCACGAAATGTATCTATTACAGTCTGCATTGCACTTCTCCTATTGAGCCAGTAAGCACCATCACCTCTATAGCATGGATCCTAACGACACAAAAAGCCACTGTTACTTGAATTGACTCAGCTGAGGCTCAGAGGGTTCCAGTCTGGTGGAAAAAAAGACCAAAGACCCGATGCACTGGAAGCCACGAGCCAGGCTCCAACTTGACTTTCCGTTTGCGGCTTAGCAAGCCAATAGCCTTGACACACCGAGCAGCCCAAGGCTTGCAGCAAAGTTGCTTGGGCGGCCGTTTCCACTCCTTCGGCAACCACCCTTAACTTGAGCGCCTGCGCCATAGCAATCATCGCCTGAACCAGCTGACTGTCTTCAAGGTTGCTGGTCAACTCACGCACAAAGCTGGCATCAATTTTCAGGGTGCCTACAGGCAAACGTCGTAGGTAGGACAGTGAGGAATAACCCGTACCGAAGTCATCCATGGACAAATGAAATCCTGCTTTATGCAGATCAAATAGCGCCTGATGCTGCACCTGAGCACCTTCCGCAATCAAGCAGCTCTCGGTCAGTTCAATCTCCAGCAAAGCCGATGACAAACCCGCATCAGCGACTTTTTTAGCTAGGTGGCTGGCAAAATCCGGCACCGCCAATTGACGCGCCGACACATTCACAGAAATAGGAATCGGCAATTGCAAAGACCAGCGCTGCAAATGCGCCAGCACTTCATCAATCACCCACCAGCCCAAGCGCTCGATCAGCCCTAGACGTTCGGCGACTGGAATAAATTCAGCCGGTGAAACCTCACCCAGCTCCTCATCGCGCCAACGTAGCAAGGCCTCCATGCCGACCCAGCGACGTGACACCACATCTATTTTTGGCTGATACACCAGATAGAGCGAGCGGGTATCCAGGGCACGGCGCAAACCATGCTCCAAAGCCAGATCCGTATAATTACGCTCAGCCATCAGGCTGTTATAAAAACAGTAGTTATTGCGGCCATTATCCTTGGCCCGATACATGGCGGTGTCTGCATGTTTGATCAGCAGGTCAGCGGTTTTTCCCGCTGCCGGATACACACTGATCCCCAAACTGCAGGAAATCACTAACTCATGAGCCAACACCTCCATCGGCTCAGTGACCACCCGAATCAATGCCGCTGCCTGCGCCTCCAGCTGGTGCATGCTGTTAACCTCTGAAACCAGCAAAGCAAACTCATCGCCACCCAAGCGGGCCAGTGAATCTCCCTGCTGCACCTGAGTCATCAAACGCTGTGATACGGACATGAGCACCTGATCCCCGGCCTGATGACCCAGCGTGTCATTGATACGCTTGAACAGATCCAGATCTAAAAAAATCACACCCACTCGATGTCCGTAGCGCTCAGCATTGCCCAGCGCCACCTCCAGGCGATCAAAAAACAAGCGCCGGTTCGGCAGGCCCGTCAATTCATCAAAATTCGCCAGGCTGTGGATTTTTTCCTGTTGATCTTTTTGTTCAGTAATATCACTGAACATACCCACATATTGGAACAGCTCCCCTGACTCATTCTTGACGGCACTGATCGTCAGCCACTCCACAAACGGCTCGCCATTTTTTCGCCGACTGGTCAGCTCACCCTGCCAGTATCCTTCAGTCGCTAAAGCATGACGAATTTCTGCCAGCTGTTGCTCCGCTGCTTTACTGGGCCGCAGCAAGTCAGATTTTCTTCCCACCACTTCTTCTGCAGAGTAACCAGTCAGTGTCGTAAATGAGGGATTGACCTTTTGAATGACACCCTGGGCATCAGTGATCACGATGGCATCCTGGGCCGTCAAAATCACCTGATCCGCCAGATGCTGGTTGATCGCAGAGCGTGAGTCCGCCTGAGCCTTTTCCTGCAACGCCAAGCTGAGCTGGCTGGCATACTCATACTCTGCACTGGCAAGAATATTGGTCAAACTCAGTAGCCCCACTAGCGCCTGCTCGGCGTTGAGCACACCCAGGTGGCGATAACCCTTTTGTTTGAGCAAATCCACCGCATCCAACAGGCTGGTTTCCAGAGGCACGCACAAAAGCGTAGAGTTTCGCCAAGGCTGACTGGTCTCAGCAGACAGACCTTCGGCCAAGCAGGCAATCAGGTCTCGCTCGGTCAGAATGCTCCATGAACCGTCACCACAAGCAATCACTGCCGCGTCCCGCTCTGCTCGGGCCAGACGTTCAACCATTTGCGATAAAGAAAGCGCATCGGAAAGCACTAAAGGAGGCTCACTGACCACAGAAGCCAGGGTGCGCATTTGCACATAGTGCTCAACCCCCTGCTGATGAACCAAATCAGACTGGGTCAATACGCCCAGAGGTTGTCCCTGCTCATCCAAAACCAATAAACGACGCAGGCGATAACGCGCCATTTTTTCAGCCGCCTCACTCAGCCTCGCCGTCGAGCCGATACTGATCACTGGCGCACTCATCCATTCGCAAACAGAACGTTTCAGCAAACTAGTGTTAGAAAAGTTTAAACGCCGGGTATCCCCCTCACTCCAAATACCCAGCACCTGGTCAGCCTCAGTGATCAGAATACAGCTGACTCGCGCCTGGTACATCAGGCGCGCTGCCTGAAACAAAGGCGTATTTGGAGGGCAGGTCAAAAGGCCGCTATTGATCAGCTCACCCACTTGAGGGTTCTTACCCCAATCACCGCGAACCAACCGCTGTCGAAGTTCAGGCGAAATGCTCAAGTCCGCACTCCCGTCTGATCACGCATCGGGCTCTAAAATGGAGACCAGCAGGCGCCGCACTTCATCGACTTCAAAGGGTTTATCACAAATCGCCGAAACCCCTGCTTGTTTGACCGAAGCCAAACGCGATTCATCTTCTGAGGTAACCATCAATACGGGCAAGTGGGCATAGTCAGTGGACTCACGAATGAAACTTACCAACGCCTCACCATCCATGACCGGCATATTGTAGTCCGTCACCACCAGGTCATAGGCATTGGCACGCAGACACTCAATGGCCTCAGCCCCGTTTTCTGCCTCGTCCATCTGCTCAATGCCGGTTTGCGCCAAAACCCGTTGCAGATATTTGCGCGCCATTTTTGAATCATCAACCACCAGCACCCGCAGACTGGTCACATCATACAAAGACAAATCAACTTCTTCGTGGGTGAGATAAGCCAGCGTGGTTGCTAAAGCTCGCTGCAAGTCCTTACGATCAAAGGGTTTGGGCAGAAGCGCCAACACCCCAGCCTGACGCACCGACTCCAGGTTCTCAACCTTTTGCTCGCTGGACACCACCATGCGCGCCACACCGCTCAAACGTGGATCATCTTCCATCAATGCAAAGAGTTGATGCGCATCGGCATCCGGTAAATACAGGCTGGTAATGATCAAGTCTGGAACAAAACTGCGCATTCGCATCAAGGCTTCACGTGCAGAGGCGACCCCTTCAAGCGTGCTGATTCCCTGTTGTGACAGTTGATCTAAAATCAGCTTGCGCTGCATATTGGACGGCTCGACCAGCAGAATACCCAGCTCTTCCAAGCTGACTCCAAGATTCATAGTGATTCCTTAGTGTGATAGTGCGATCAGTGGCGTCTGGTTGGCCGGGTGGCTCCAGGCTGATAGATATCATCACGATAAATAAGTCGCTTAGGCTGACCCTGACCCAGTGGCGCCAAGCGAAACACGGCATCACGCAGACGATACAAACGTGGACCCTGGCTCATTGCCAGATACCTTTCTACTTCACGACTGAGTGGTGGTAGACGCAGTGCCTGGCGATCTTCTGCCCACAAAGTGGCCTTATCCAAAATCAAGCTCAGCAAATTACGCTGATTGGTTTGCAGCTCTGCCAAGAGCGTCAGCGCAATCAGCTGACGAGCACGGCGGTTTTTACCTTGTGGTGAAATCCCCATTGGAGGATGCTCCCTACCTTGTTTGAGATTGACTCGAACCCAGTATAACCGAGTCTAGAGTGCAGAAGTCAGACACGCCAAATTTTGCTGTTGATTTTTGATTCACAATTGATTTAAGGCAAGCAGGCAAAATTTCTTCATGCCGGCAGCTGCCAGTCAATTGTGCCTCGGCCCTGCTGCTCAAGCCACTGATTCGCTTTTGAAAAGTGGCGGCAACCAAAAAAACCCCGATAGGAGGACAGTGGCGAAGGGTGCGGCGCTTCCAGCACACAATGACGTTGAGTATCAATCAAGCTACGCTTACTGCGTGCCGCACTGCCCCACAAAAGAAAAACACTGGGAAAGGCCTGTTGATTGATCACACGAATCACCTGATCAGTGAACACCTCCCAACCTTGCTGACGATGCGAACCTGCCTGCGCCTGCTCAACCGTCAACACCGTATTGAGCAATAAAACCCCTTGATTGGCCCAATGATGCAAGCAGCCATGGGCGACCGGCACACAGCCCAAATCCGTGTGCAGCTCCTGCATCATATTGCGTAAAGACGGCGGAACATCCACGCCCCTTGGCACAGAAAAACTCAAACCCTCGGCCTGTCCTGGGCCGTGGTAAGGGTCCTGACCCAGTAAAATCACCCGCACCTGACTTAACGGGGTCTGCCAAAAAGCCTGGAACCAACGCTCCGAAGGTGGATAAACCACCGCACCCGCCTGTTTGCGCGCCAATAAAAAAGCACGCAGCGCCTGTATGTAAGGCTGCTCGAACTCACTTCCCAGATGCTGCATCCACTCAGCAGGCAGGGGGGCTGGCTTAGTCATTGTCTCCACTCCTGCCGTCATGTCGCTAAACGATCCGCCATCACCCGCTCAACCGTATCCACGATCACCTGCGTTTGCGGGTCAATTTCCAGGTTCACCTGGCCGCCCTCAGGCATCTCACCAAAGGTGGTCATGCGCCGTGTCTCCGGGATCAAATAAACACTGAACCGATTCTTCTCCACTTCGCCCAGGGTCAGACTACAGCCATTCAATCCAATATATCCCTTGGCAAACAAATACTTCATCCATTGAGGTGCTACTTCAAAAACCAGGCGCAGATTATCTTCCGGCAGGGCTTCGCGCTCCACCAGAGTGACCTGATCAATCACATGGCCCGACATTAAGTGACCACCGATCTCATCAGAAAAGCGTGCCGCCCGTTCCACATTGACCCAGTCGCCCTGCTTTAATCCACCCAGATTAGTCAAACGCAGGGTTTCAATCATGGCATCAAAATAGGC
>SKHR01000142.1 GCA_007116865.1 Marinospirillum sp.
CTGACGAATGAACAGGTTCGTCAGCAGTTGGTGGATTCAGGTCTTTGGACTGCGCTGAGAACCCGTCCTTTCAGTCGGGTGCCTGCCCCGGATGCAAAACCCAACTCTATTTTTGTGACAGCCATCGATACCCATCCGCTGGCTGCAGACCCTGCGGTGGTTCTGGCCGATCAAGCAGAAGCTTTTCAGGCTGGTTTGCAGCTTTTGACCAAGCTGACGGAAGGCAAGGTATTTGTGTGTCAGCAGGCGGGCGCCAAGATCCCTGCGACCGCTGCCGGTCAGATTGAAGTTCATGAGTTCGATGGGGTTCATCCTGCCGGTCTGGTGGGCACCCATATTCACTTCCTGGATCCGGTCAGTGCCAAAAAGCAGGTCTGGCACCTGGGTTATCAGGATGTCGTTGCTTACGGCCAGCTGTTTTTGACCGGACGTTTGCCAACCGAGCGTGTGGTTGCTCTGGGTGGTCCTTTGGTCAAGCAGCCGCGTTTGGTGCGGACCCGTCTGGGTGCAAGCCTGGATGATCTGCTGGCGGGAGAAGTCAACGGTCAAGAGACGCCTCAACCCCTTTCCGGTTCGGTCTTTTCTGGTCGAGCGGCTGATGCCACGTTGGCCTTTTTAGGTCGTT
Source organism: Marinospirillum sp. (assembly GCA_007116865.1). Classification (GTDB taxonomy): domain Bacteria; phylum Pseudomonadota; class Gammaproteobacteria; order Pseudomonadales; family Halomonadaceae; genus Marinospirillum. The sequence continues at coordinate 626 of SKHR01000142.1, forward strand.
ATCACAATCAAGTGACCGTGCTGGAAGAAGGCTCCAAACGCCTGTTCCTGGGCTGGTTGTCACCCGGTCTGCCTGGCAGCAACCGTCATTCGGTGATGGGGATCTACCTGTCAAGCTTCCTGGGTCTGGGCGAGCGCTTTGCACCCACCACCTCAACCAATGGTTCTGAGCGCGCCATGGTGCCGGTCGGAAACTATGAGCAGGTGATGCCGCTGGATATTCTGCCCACTCAACTGTTGCGTGCGTTGATTGTTGGGGATATTGAAGTGGCCATGCAGCTTGGTTGTCTGGAACTGGACGAAGAAGACCTTGCGCTGTGTACCTACGTGTGCCCAGGCAAATATGAGTATGGTCCGATTCTGCGGGATAACCTGACGCTGATTGAGAAAGAGGGCTGATGACAATGCGTAAACTCTTGGATGCCATGGAGCCTCACTTTCACAAAGGCGGCAAATATGAAAGCTGGTATGCCCTGTATGAAGCAGTGGATACCATCTTCTACACCCCGCCAAGTGTGGCCAAAACAACTGCGTTTGTTCGTGACGGGGTTGACCTGAAACGAATCATGATCACGGTTTGGTTCTGTACCTTCCCTGCCATGTTCTTTGGTATGTGGAACGCCGGTTACCAGGCCAACATGCAAATTGCCGGTGACTACACCGCGATTGATGGCCTGCGTCAAAGCTTTGTCGTGCTGCTGGGTGCGTCAAACTATGATCCCAGCAGTGTGTGGGACAACCTGATTCACGGTGCGACTTATTTCATTCCTATTTACATGGTCACCTTCATTGTGGGCGGCTTCTGGGAAGTCTTGTTCGCTATGCGTCGTGGCCATGAAGTCAACGAAGGTTTCTTCGTGACTTCGGTGCTGTTTGCGCTGACCCTGCCATCTACGATTCCCTTGTGGCAAGTGGCGCTGGGCATCAGCTTTGGTGTCGTGATTGGTAAGGAAATTTTTGGCGGTACCGGCAAAAACTTCCTCAACCCTGCACTGACTGGACGGGCTTTCCTCTACTTTGCTTACCCCGCTGAGATTTCCGGGGACGCGGTATGGGTTGCTGCCGATGGTTATACCGGGGCAACGGCTCTGTCTGTCGCTTATCAGGACGGCATGGCTGCGCTGCAGCAGCAGTACACCTGGTGGGAAGCCTTTGTGGGTACGATTCCCGGCTCGGTGGGCGAAACCTCAACCCTGGCCATCTTTATCGGGGGGGCGGTGTTGTTACTGACCCGGATCGCATCCTGGCGCATCATGCTGGGTGTGCTGCTCGGTATGATCGCGACCTCAACCCTGTTCAATATCATTGGTTCAGAAACCAACGCGATGTTTGCGATGCCCTGGCATTGGCACCTGGTACTCGGTGGTCTGGCCTTTGGCATGGTGTTTATGGCAACCGATCCGGTGTCGGCCTCCATGACCAACCAGGGCAAACTGATCTTTGGTGCGCTGATCGGCATCATGACGGTGCTGATCCGTGTGATCAATCCGGCTTTCCCCGAAGGCATCATGTTGGCCATTCTGTTTGGTAACCTGTTTGCCCCGCTGATCGACAACTGGTTCGTCAAAGCCAATATCAAGCGGAGGATGTTGCGCAATGTCTAAAAACAATGACTCCATGAAAAAGACGCTGACCGTCGCCTTCCTATTGTGTTTGGTGTGTTCGGTCATCGTGTCCGGTGCAGCGGTTTCCTTGAAGCCCTTGCAAGAACGTAACCAGGAGCATGATCGTCGCTCCAATATCCTGATTGCTGCTGGTCTGATTCAGCCGCGTGAGGCGACCTTCGAGCGGGTCAATGCTGAATTTGAAAAAATTCAGGTCAAGGTGGTGGATCTGCGCACCGGTGAATTAACCGATGCGATTTCGCCTGAAGAATATGACCAACTGCGTGCAGCGGCCGATCCGGCAACGTCAGATACGCTGGCAAGCGATCCTGCGGGTATTCGCCGTCTGGAGCGTTATGGCCTGGTGTACATCGTTGGTGATCTTGAAAACCCTGATCGCATCATCATTCCGGTTCGCGGCTCAGGCCTGTGGTCAACCCTCTATGGCTTTTTGGCTCTGGAAGGGGATGGCAACACCATCGCTGGTTTAGGTTTTTATCAGCATGCCGAAACGCCCGGCCTGGGTGGGGAAGTCGATAACGCCAACTGGAAAGCACAGTGGCCTGGCAAACAGGTGTTTGCAGCAGGCTCGATGCAACCCCGTCTGGGCTTGTCGAGAAACCCTTCAGCAGAGCATGAGGTGGACACTCTGGCGGGTGCCACACTCACCGCGCGCGGCGTGACCAATCTGTTGCAGTTCTGGACAGGTGATCAGGGTTATGGCCGTTTCCTCGCTCAATTCCGGCAGGGAGTCTAATCATGGCGACTGAAACTCCAAAAAGCGTGTTGATCACGCCTTTGTTTAAGAACAACCCGATTGCCTTACAGGTTTTGGGGGTGTGTTCGGCGCTAGCGGTGACGACCAGCCTGAATGTGGCAGTGGTCATGTCGCTGGCGGTTCTCTTTGTACTGGCTTTTTCTAACCTCTCGGTTTCCTTGATTCGCAACCATATCCCCAACAGCATTCGGATCATCGTACAGATGACCATCATTGCTTCGCTGGTTATTTTGGTCGATCAGGTGCTGAAGGCTTATGCCTACGACATCAGCCGTCAGCTGTCGGTGTTTGTCGGACTGATCATCACCAACTGTATCGTCATGGGGCGTGCTGAGGCCTATGCGATGAAAAATGGTCCGGTGATGAGTTTTATCGATGGTATCGGTAATGCGCTGGGTTATGCCGTGGTGTTGTTGATCGTTGGTTTCTTCCGTGAGCTCTTTGGTGCTGGCAGCCTGTTTGGCATTCAGCTCCTTGAGCTGTCCAAAGATGGCGGCTGGTATGTTGCGAACGGCATGATGCTGTTGCCACCTTCGGCTTTCTTCATTATCGGTTTGATGATTTGGGCGATTCGTTCCTGGTATCCCGACCAGGTCGAAGAAGCGGAGTTCAAGATCACTGCCAATACCAAATCCGGGGAGGCAATGTAAGCCATGTTTGAACATTATCTGTCTCTATTTATTACCTCCGTGTTCGTTGAGAACATGGCACTGGCCTTCTTCTTGGGGATGTGTACCTTCCTGGCGGTTTCCAAGAAAATCGATGCGGCCTTTGGTCTGGGGGTGGCGGTTGTGGTGGTCCTGGCGATCACTGTGCCAGTCAACAACCTGATCTATAACGGTCTGTTGCGTGAAGGTGCTTTGACCTGGACGGGCATTGCCGGTGCAGAAAATATCGACCTGTCCTTCTTGGGACTGCTGAGCTACATCGGCGTGATCGCGGCGATGGTTCAGATTCTTGAGATGTTCCTCGATAAATATGTGCCTGCACTTTACAACGCGCTGGGTGTTTTCCTGCCACTGATCACAGTGAACTGTGCCATTTTGGGTGCGTCTTTGTTCATGGTGGAGCGGGATTACAACCTCGCTGAGTCGGTGGTTTATGGCACTGGTGCCGGTGTGGGCTGGGCTTTGGCAATCGTCGCCTTGGCTGGTATCCGTGAGAAACTCAAATACAGTGACGTGCCTGCGGGTTTGCAGGGTCTGGGCATCACGTTCATCGTGACCGGCTTGATGTCACTGGGTTTCATGTCTTTCTCCGGCGTGCAGCTGTAATCAGCCGCCCAACAGGATAAGAAAAGGGTAAAACTATGGTCGACACAACCGTTATCGTGCTGGGTGTGGTCATGTTCACTTTGGTCGTGCTATCGCTCGTCCTGGTGATTCTGGCGGCACGCAGCAAGCTGGTCAGTTCGGGTGAAGTCACCATTGAAATCAATGGTGACCCTGAGCACACAATCAAAACTGCCGCGGGTGGAAAACTCCTTAATACCCTGGCCGCAAACGGGATTTTCCTGTCTTCGGCGTGCGGGGGCGGGGGCTCTTGTGCCCAGTGTACTTGTCGCGTTTTTGAAGGCGGCGGAGCAATCCTGCCAACCGAAGAATCGGCCTTCACCATGCGCGAAAAGAAAGATGGCTGGCGTTTGTCTTGTCAGGTTCCGGTCAAACAGGACATGAAAATTGAAGTGGATGAGGAAATCTTCGGGGTCAAGAAATGGACCTGTGAAGTGGTTTCCAACCCCAACGTGGCCACCTTTATCAAAGAGCTGACGCTGAAACTGCCCGAAGGTGAAGATGTTCACTTCCGTGCCGGGGGTTATGTGCAGTTGGAATGTCCTCCGCATGAAGTCCACTACAAGGATTTTGTGATCGAAGAGGAATACCACCCAGACTGGGATAAATTCAATGTCTGGAAGTATGTCTCCAAGTGCACTGAGCCAACCATTCGCGCTTACTCCATGGCGAACTATCCGGAAGAAAAGGGGCTGGTGAAGTTCAATATTCGTATTGCGACACCACCGCCTGGGCGTGATGACCTGCCACCTGGCATCATGTCTTCTTATGTGTTCAGCCTGAAAGCCGGTGACACCATTGATGTCTACGGTCCTTTTGGTGAGTTCTTTGCCAAGGAAACCGATGCAGAAATGGTCTTTGTTGGTGGGGGCGCAGGCATGGCGCCAATGCGCTCACACATCTTTGACCAGCTCAAGCGTTTGAACTCCAAGCGTAAGATCAGCTTCTGGTATGGTGCACGCTCGCTGCGTGAAGCCTTCTACGTGGAAGAGTTTGACCAGCTTGCGGCAGA
>SKHR01000058.1 GCA_007116865.1 Marinospirillum sp.
AGGCCTGGCTGGATGCAAATAGCGTTGGCCCGGTAGCCGATCAAACGGCTCAGGCCTGGCATGATGACAATACCCCGGTTTGGGCACTGGTGATTGCCCCCTGGGTGTTGGTGCAGCAGCGGCCAGGTGACTAGTAACTCATGCACAGCGCAGCACCTGACTACCATCCCCCGCAGACTCCTTGGTTAGATATCCTCTATCAGGATGAGTGGTTGGTGGCGCTCAACAAACCTGCTGGACTGTTATCGGTGCCGGGCAAGGATCCCGCCCTTTATGACTCTATTGCCTGGCGTGCCAAGTCCTTATCCCCCTATGCCGAGGTGGTGCATCGTCTGGATATGGATACTTCAGGCCTGCTTTTGATTGCGCTGCGCAAACAGTCAGAGCGGGCGCTAAAGCAAGCCTTTGAGCAGCGCCAAATCAAGAAAACCTATCTGGCTCGGGTGTGGGGACAACTGCCTCAGCCACAGGGACAGATCAATCTGCCGCTCAGTGCTGACTGGCCGAATCGTCCAAAGCAAAAGGTGTGTTTTGAACAAGGCAAGGCCTCGGTCACTGAGTATATTTGCCTGGATCAGGACGAGCACACCAGTTGGGTGCGTCTTTACCCCCTGACCGGGCGATCTCATCAGCTTAGAGTCCACCTGCTGGCTCTAGGCTGTCCGATTCTGGGTGATCGCTTTTACGCCCATGAGCAGGCCTTGGCGGCCAGCGATCGGCTGTTACTGCATGCAGAGTCCTTGAGGCTGGTGCATCCGGTTACCGGGGTGCCACTGTCACTCATGGCGCCTTGTCCTTTCGCATAAAAAACCGGCCTAGAGACTAGGCCGGTTTGATGGTTTAGTGCAACGTGGCTCAGGCTTTTTTCTTGCGTGAGCGCCAGAAGGCTTTTTCTGCTTCCACAAACAAGAGCACCAGCAGCGCATAGGCCAGCATCAGGCCCCAGTGATGCAAAGCCAAGGGTGAGCTTTGGAACAGCAGGTTCATCACCGGTGTGTAGATGAAAGCCAGTTGGGCCAGCAGCATGGCGGCCACACCGGCCCAAATCCAGGGGTTAGAGAAGGCCGGTGTTTTGAACAGGCTGACACTCAATGAGCGGCAGTTGAACAAGAAGGCGCTCTGCACGACCACAAACAGGGTGACGGCCAGGGTTCGGGCCAGTACTTCATCACCACTGTTAGCCATTTCCCACTGGAACAGACCAAAGGCACCGATCAGTAGCAGGGTACTGACAGACAGGATGCGTCCAATCATTTCGCCGGTGAGAATCGGGGAGTCCGGTTCTCGGGGTTGGCGGCTCATGATGCCGGGCTCTTTGGGTTCAAAGGCGAGCATCAAGCCTAAAAAGACCGCCGTGGTCATGTTCAGCCACAGTGCCTGCACTGGTAGCACGGGCAGGGTGGCGCCAATCAGAACCGCCACCATGATCACCATGCCCTGCCCCATGTTGGTGGGCAGAATCCAGGTGATAAACTTGACCAGGTTGTCAAAGACGTTGCGCCCTTCTTCGACCGCGCCCTCAATCGTGGCAAAGTTGTCGTCGGTGAGCACCATGTCAGCGGCTTCTTTGGAGACCTCGGTGCCCGCAATGCCCATGGCCACGCCGATATCGGCTTTTTTCAGTGCCGGTGCATCATTGACGCCGTCACCGGTCATGGCGACCACATGCTTTTTCGCTTGCAGGGCGGTGACCAGCTTGAGCTTTTGCTCTGGTGCGACCCGGGCAAAAACCGCCACTTCTTCAACCTCTTTGAGTAGCTGGTGATCGCTCATTTCTGCCAGTTCGCGCCCGGTCAGCACCCGGTGATCTTCATTGGTTCCATCGGGGTTGCGTATGCCAATTTGACCGGCAATGGCCCGAGCCGTCAGGGCGTGGTCACCAGTGATCATCTTGACGGCTACACCGGCTTTTTGACAGGTGGCGACCGCACGAATCGCTTCAGCACGCGGCGGGTCAATCATTGCCTGAAGGCCGATGAAAGTCAGTTGCTCGGCGGTTTCCTGGGCGTGGAAACGATCAAAGCTGGTTTCATCTTTAGGCACTTTTTGCATCGCGATACACAGTACTCGCAGCCCCATGGCGGCAAATTTTTCTGCCATGGCGGTCACCTTGTCACGATCCAAGGTGATTGCCTCGCCTTCTGCACCCAGTGCGTCCTTACAACGAATCAGGGTTTGCTCCAGCGAGCCTTTCAGGTAGATGAGGTTGTGATCAGCATCATAGCGGTGCAGCGTGGCCATGTACTGACGATCTGACTCAAACGGGATCACATCCAGGCGTGGGTGGTCTTCGTTGAGTTCATCACGTTTTAGACCGGCTTTCATCGCTGAGGTGATCAGCGCGCCTTCGGTGGGGTCACCCTGCACCTTCCACAGGTTGCTTTCTTGCAGCAGCTCCGAGTCATTGCTGATCATGCCGGCAATCAAACAATGCTTGAGGCCATAAGAAAGCTCGGTGACCGCTTCTCCGCTTTCAGCCAAGGAGATTTCACCTTCAGGCTGATAACCGCTGCCGGTCAAATCAAATTCCTGATCAGCGGCAAAGATCTTTTGCACCGTCATCTGGTTTTCAGTCAGGGTGCCGGTTTTATCCGAACAGATGATGGTGGTTGAACCCAGGGTTTCCACCGCAGGCAGTTTGCGCACGATCGCATTGCGCAACGCCATGCGCCGTACCCCGATCGCCAGGGTGATGGTGACCACCGCAGGCAGACCTTCGGGAATAGCGGCCACGGCCAAAGCAACCGCAGCAATGAAGGTGTCAACCCAGGCCTGACCATGGAACAGGCCAACCAGGAAGGTGATGGCCGCCAGGCCGAGAATCACATACAGCAGGAGTTTACTGAAGGCATGAATTTTTTGTGTCAGCGGCGTATCCAGGCTGACGGCCTCAGAAATCATGTGGGCGATTTTACCGGTTTCGGTATTGTCGCCGGTGCCAATCACTACGCCCGCCCCCTGACCGTAGGTGACCAGTGTGCCAGCAAAAGCCATGTTGACGCGATCGGCCAGCACCGTGTCTTTTTCCAGCTTGGCGCGTTCTTTTTGTACCGCAACAGACTCACCCGTCAGGGCTGATTCATCGATTTGCAGGTCGCGATTCTCATACAGACGCAGATCAGCGGGCACCTTATCACCAGAGGCTAGATAGACCAGGTCGCCTGGGACAAGCTCCGTTGCAGGTACGGATTGGCGTTTACCATCGCGTATGACGGTGGCGCTGGCAGAGAGCATTTTCTTCAGTGAGTTGATGGCCTCTTCTGCCTTGGCTTCTTGCAGATAGCCGATGATCGCATTGATCAACACAACACCAAAAATCACCGCCGAATCGATGTACTCATCCAGCAGGAAGGTGACAACGGTTGCCACCAGCAGAATGTAAATCAATGGGTTGTGAAACTGCAGCAAGAAACGCTTCAAGGCAGAAACAGGTTTTTGAGCTGTAATGCTGTTGGGGCCAAATAGCCGTAGCCGTTCTTCTACTTCCTGTGAGGTTAGCCCGTGGGGGTGTTGGCTTTTAAGTGCTTGGAAAACATCCTCTTCGGCAAGGTGGTGCCAAAGTTCTTTGGGTAAGTCGTTCACGTCTAACCTCCGTTCGCAGGTGCACAAAACCATCCTAGCACATGTTTGGCCTTCGTCAGATGTAAATATAACGAAGCACAAAGGCAAAGGGTATGGTCGGCAACAAAAAGATAACAGACGGGAAGATCAAGCGGGCAGCAGGTGGCCTTCGACCACCCGTGCCAGTCCAGCACTTACATTTTTATGTCACCAAGTGGTGGGTGAGGTTTAGTAGCGGTAGCTATCCGGTTTAAAGGGCCCTTGTTGAGGCACGCCCAGATACTCAGCCTGATCCTGGGTCAGTTGAGTGATCACGCCACCAAAGCCTTGCACCATATAATGAGCCACTTCTTCATCCAAAGACTTTGGTAACACCTCAACACTGACTTTGGCCGGCTTTTGCTCGGCGGGCAGGTTGGCAAAGTCTTGCTCAAACAGGTGGATTTGAGCCAGGACCTGGTTGGCAAAAGAGCCATCCATGATGCGGCTGGGGTGGCCGGTGGCATTGCCTAAATTGACCAGGCGACCTTCAGACAAGAGGATCAGGTAGTCATCACTGGCTTCATCAAATTGGTGCGGCTGCCCATCACGGAACACCTTGTGAACCTGAGGTTTGACTTCCATCCATCCCCAGTTGCGACGCATAAACGCGGTATCAATTTCATTGTCAAAGTGGCCGATATTGCACACCAAAGCGCCTTTTTTTAGTGCTTTCATCATGGCGGCATCGCAGACATTGACGTTGCCGGTAGTGGTGACCACGAGATCAATTTTTCCAAGCAGCGCACGATCAGCACTGTCGTCTTGCCCGGTGTTAATGCCACCCAGGTAGGGAGAGACCACTTCGTAGCCATCCATACAGGCCTGCATGGCGCAGATCGGATCGACTTCGGTGACCCTAACGATCATGCCCTCTTGACGCAAAGAAGCGGCCGAGCCCTTGCCGACATCACCATAGCCGATCACCAGTGCTTGCTTGCCGGAAAGCAGATGGTCGGTGGCACGCTTGATGGCATCGTTTAAACTGTGGCGGCAGCCATACTTGTTATCATTTTTTGACTTGGTCACCGCATCGTTGACGTTGATCGCAGGAATTTTAAGAGTGCCGGCTTTGAGCATTTCCAGCAGGCGATGAACGCCGGTGGTGGTTTCTTCAGAAATCCCGTGAATCTGATCCAGCAACTGCGGGTATTCCTGGTGCAGGATTTCGGTCAGATCACCGCCATCATCCAGCACCATGTTGGGCGACCAGCCCTCCTGACCTTCGATAGTCTGCTTGATGCACCAGAGGTATTCTTCTTCAGTTTCGCCCTTCCAGGCAAACACGGGAATGCCGGCGGCAGCAATCGCAGCGGCGGCATGATCCTGAGTCGAGAAAATGTTGCACGAGGACCAGCGCACTTCAGCGCCCAGATCTACCAGGGTTTCGATCAGCACACCCGTTTGAATGGTCATGTGGATACACCCGGCAATACGCGCGCCCTTGAGCGGCTGTTGCAGGCGATATTTGGCGCGAATCGCCATCAGGGCAGGCATCTCGCTTTCTGCGATGCGTAGTTCTTTGCGGCCCCAGTCGGCCAGGTTGATATCGGCGACCTTGTAATCATTAAAGCTCATCAGACACTCCGTTTAACAGTGAATGACCTGCCACGCACACATTCGTGCTGGAGCAGGTGATTTAAGTTGAACGGGCGCCGTTGACGATTACTTCCTGCATTGAGCCTGACAGACAA
>SKHR01000036.1 GCA_007116865.1 Marinospirillum sp.
GCGGATTATGACCCTCAGCCTTTTCAAGCGGTTGGACTTCCTGAGGCGGCCCTGAGCTGGCAGGTCAGTCGTTTGTCTTCTGGTGAAAAGCAGCGCTTGGCATTATTGCGTGCGCTGGCTTATCCCCTGGAGGTTTTATTGCTGGATGAACCCACGGCCAATCTGGATGCCACGACCGCGTTAGCGGTGGAACAGTGGCTGGTTGCACAGATACGTCAGCAGGCTTGGCCGACTCTTTGGGTTTCGCATGACCCGGAGCAAATTCAACGCGTGGCGGATGCCCATTGGCGGATGGATGCGGGTCAGCTCAAGGAGGTCAGGCATGGCCGTGATTGAGCTGGCCTGGTGGCAACTGCTACTGGCGCTGGGGTTGGTCATGGGGTTGGCCTGGCTCACTCACCTGGCTCGACTGGGGCTGGCCCGAAGCCTGGTGATCGGTGCCTTAAGAACCGTGCTGCAACTGGCCCTGATCGGTCTGGTGCTGGAAACCCTGTTTGCCTTGGGCACCCTGTTTTGGGTCAGTTTAATGGCGCTGGTGATGTTGCTGCTGGCCGGGCGTGAGGTGATGGCACGCCAGACTCATCGCCTCAGCGGAGGGTGGGCTTATGCGATAGGCACGTTTTCCATGTTTGTGTCGTCGTTTTCTGTGGCCTTGCTGGCCTTATTGGTGTTGATCGGCCCCGCGCCCTGGTATACCCCTCAGTATGCGATTCCATTGTTGGGCATGCTGCTGGGTAACACGATGACGGGGGTTTCACTGAGTCTGGATCGTTTGACCACCCAGGCCTGGCAGCAGCGTTTGCAAATCGAAAATCGCCTGCTGTTAGGACAAGACTGGAAAACCGCGCTGGGGCCGGTGCGTCGGGAGGCCCTGAGAGCAGGCATGATCCCCAGCATCAATGCGATGGCCGCTGCTGGCATCATCAGCTTGCCTGGCATGATGACCGGGCAGATTTTGGCGGGCACACCCCCGGCGCTGGCGGTTCAGTATCAGATTTTAATCATGCTGCTGATTGTTTTGGGCACGGGTTCCGGGGCTTTGCTGGCGGTGATGGCAGGCAGTCGACGCTTGTTTGATCAGCGCCAGCGTTTGCGCCTGGACCGCCTTGAAGCGCCGCAGGTCAGACAGTAAGCAGGTTAGTGCAAGCGCCTTTCCAGAAGATCTGACAGGGCGGCAAGGGTGTAGGGTTTGGTGAGTACCTCATCCATTCCCGCTGCAATGCAAGCCTGGCGGTCTTCGGTGCTGACATTGGCGGTGAGTGCAATGATTGGTTGGCAGAAATGCTTTAAGCGTAATTGTCGTGTGGCTTCGTAGCCATCCATGATCGGCATTTGGCAGTCCATCAAAATCAAATCAAAAGCCTGCTGAGCGACCGCTTTTAAAGCGTCCTCCCCGTTGTTTGCCAACACAGGATGCACCCCAAATTTTTCTAGCAATTTAATAGCAAGCTGTTGATTGATATGGTTGTCTTCAACAACTAGTATTTTTTTATCAGAATATTGTCGCCAAGTGATCATCGAGGCTTCCCGGTGCTCAACTGGGTCGCAAGGCTGGTAAGGTATTTTAAACCAGAAGCTTGAGCCTTGTGCGGGTGTACTGTCCATGCCGATCTCCCCTGCCATTAAACGAACCAGTTCCGCTGAAATTTTAAGGCCCAGTCCGGTGCCGCCATACTGGCGGCTGGTTGAGGTGTCTGCTTGAGAAAAGCTCTGAAATAATTTGTTTTTTTCGGTTTCACTGATCCCTATGCCACTGTCTTTTACTGCCAGGCAAAGTTGCTTTTCCTGCAGCTTTACTTCCAGTTGAACGTAACCCCTTTGGGTGAACTTCAGTGCATTGGAAAGCAGATTGTTGAGTACTTGCCTTAAACGCAGCGAATCACCCACAACCCATGGGCTGACGTCTTGTGCATAGTGGACGGTCAGCTTCAGTCCTTTTTTATGCGCTTGATGCTGGAAAGTAGCCTGCAGCCCTTCAATGATTTCACGCAAGGGGATGGGCTGAGATTCCAGTGTCATTTTTCCTGCTTCTATCTTGGAAAAGTCCAAAACATCATTGACCAGTCCCAGCAAGAGTTCTGCTGAGCTTTGTGCCAGTTGAAGCTGAGTTCTCTGCTCGCTGGTTAATGAGCTGTCTTCAAGTAGCGATAACATGCCAATCACACCGTTGATCGGTGTGCGGATTTCATGGCTCATGTTGGCCAGAAAGCGACTTTTCGCCTTGCTTGCCTGTTGAGCTTCATGGTGAGATTTTTCCAGTTTTTCTGCAGCCCGGTTGATGCCCTGCTTGAGCGCATCCAGATCGCCTAAATAATCGCCATGAATACGGGCGTCCAAATGCCCCTCGGCAAGGCCCGTCATCACCTGTGTGGCCTCGGTAATCATCTGATTGAGCTGACCAGCCAGCTGATTGAAGCCTTGCGTCAGGCGTCCCAGCTCATCGTCGCGAGCCACACTGAGGGGTTGCGAAAAATGCCCCGAAGACACCATGCCCTGCATTGCCTGGGTCATTTTTAATAAGGGTTGAACCAAGTGCTGACGCAGCAGCCAGATGACCAGCCCAAGGACAGCAAGCAGGGTGAGTCCAGTTAAAATCAGGGTGTTGAAGACGGCACTCAGGCTGGTTTGCAAGTGTTGATCAACGGCTGTGCTGGAAGTCACCAAAAGGCTACGGCCTATGGAGGTGCCCAAAGAGTCTTCAATGGGCAGTTCAAGTAATAGCTGATCACCAAAGCGACTCAGACGAGGCTCGACGGAAGGGGCCAATGAATAACGTGCCAGGATCCAGTCAGCGGCAGACTGGCTGAACCAGTCGTGATGAGCCAGCAGATAATCATCATTGAAAGTCACCGTCGTGTTTTGATAGACCGGAGGAATCTGGCCACCAAAACGGTTCAACAAAGCTGTTTTGCTGAGAAGCAGTGTCCATTCATAACCCGCCTCACGTAAATCTCTGACGACAGAGCCGACCCCCTGAGTGACTGAAATCACGCCGAGTACCTGCCCCTCGTGCAGAATCGGCGCAAAGCCGATCATTCCAACACCGGCATTGCCGATGCCGAACGTGGCTTGAGCCTTGCCGGTTTGCAAGGTGGTTTGTACCAAAGGGTGAGGTGCCGGGCTGCCAGCGTAGGTGACATCCCATGAGCGCGCACGAATGATGCCTTGATGGTCAATCACCTGGGCATGAACACTACGATAATCTGTGAGCTGGCTAAAATCCTCTGTCAGATTGGCCAGGGGTGCATACATGAGCCGGTGCGACTGAGCCTGCAAGCCAGCTCGTATCGCTGGATCGCGTGCCAGGCCGGTGGCAATCGCTGTGACGGCATCCAGCTTGGCCTGTAGTCTGAGCTGAATATTTTGCTCTGCAAGAGTCAGTGCCTCCTGCTTGGCCAGTGCTCTGGTGGGCTGGATATTCGTGAAGTAAACAATGCCAGCCACCAGGGCTAGGGTACAAATCCCGGCGCCTAACGAAGTGAGCAGTAAGTGTCTGACAATGGAAGGCTGTTTCATCCGGCGCCCAATGATAAAAGATCTAGCCTGAATACTAATTCACCCTTGGATCAGGAACAACCAGCCTAACTAGGCAGCGGCTTTAAAGCGGGTGATCTCACTGACCAGAGTTTCGGTGTCCGGGCGGGCTTGAGCTGCGTAGGCGGCAGCCACCTCACGGGGTGAGGGGCTGTGGATGGGTTTCATGGTGGTGACAAATTGCAGCTTGGGGAATTCTTCGGTCAAGGCTCTAAGCCAGCCGAAATAGGCGGGATACCCGCGTGAAAGGGCTTGTCCCATGTTGCTTTGCACCTGACTGGCCAGCTGACGACTTTGCTGGTCTTCAACCAGAATCCAGTTGGCATTGCCGGGATAGTCTGGTCGGGCAGTGGGTTTGCCCGCCTGGTAAGTAGCGAATAATGGCGCAGCCCCCTTGACCGGCAATTGATCATAAAGCCCGGGCAGGTCGGGTGAATAAACCGGTGCCATCATCAAACTCAGCATCAGCGAAAACTGAGCGCCCTGCGCGGTATTCAGCGAGGCGTTCAGCGTCTCATGAGCTTCAAGTGACTGGCTGTAGGCGTTTTCTATGCGCATGAATCAAAAGTTCCGTATTTCGCTATGGAAAAACTATCGGCCATGCAAGGCAAAACTTAAATTCAATCCGATGATTACCCCTATTGCAGGGTGATTTTTGCTACACTCAGCAGACGTCTTGACGGGGTGCTGCAACCGCAGCTGAGATGATACCCGTTGAACCTGAACCGGCTAGCACCGGCGTAGGGATCAAGATGCTCCGCCTGTTCAAGGTGCCTGCATTCTTTGTTTCTTCCGGTCTGGCTCGATTTTCCTGTTGATTGGGGGTTTGTATGCGCCAGCCTGAGACTGAATTTTCCACCCGCTTTTTAAAATCTCGTGCCCAAGTGGACCAGGCCAGCATCCAGCCACTGCCTGCATCGCGCAAGGTATATGTTCAGGGCTCACGGCCAGATATTCAGGTGCCGATGCGTGCGATCACGCAGCAAGAGACACAAACCCAGGCCGGTATTGAAGAAAACCCGGATATTCTGGTTTATGACACCTCGGGGCCCTACACCGACCCGCAGGCCCAGATTGATATTCGTCAGGGATTGCCTGCTTTGCGTGCCGCATGGATCGAAGCCCGTGCCGATACCGAGCTGTTAAATGGCCCGACCAGTGAGTTTGGTCGCCGCCGCGAAGCCGATCCTACGCTGGAGCCGCTGCGCTTTGACCTCAAGCGCAAGCCACGCCGAGCGCTGCCGGGTAAAAACGTCACCCAGTTGCACTATGCCCGCCAAGGCATCATCACGCCTGAGATGGAGTTCATTGCCATCCGCGAGAACCAGAAACGCCAGCAGTTGGGCAGTGAGGCGGTCGAAGCCATTCTTCAGCAACAGCATGCTGGTCAATCCTTTGGTGCCGCCATTCCGCAGGAAATCACGCCAGAGTTTGTGCGCGATGAAGTCGCACGTGGTCGAGCGATCATTCCCTGCAACATCAATCACCCGGAAACAGAGCCGATGATCATCGGGCGCAACTTTCTGGTGAAAATCAACGGCAATATCGGTAATTCCGCCCTGGGTTCGTCGATTGAAGAAGAAGTCGCCAAGATGACCTGGGGCATTCGCTGGGGTTCAGACACCATCATGGATCTGTCTACCGGCAAACACATCCACGAAACCCGTGAATGGATCATCCGTAACTGCCCGGTTCCGGTGGGCACCGTGCCGATTTATCAGGCTTTGGAAAAGGTCAACGGGATTGCCGAAGACC
>SKHR01000101.1 GCA_007116865.1 Marinospirillum sp.
ATGTTCACCGTGATCTTTGCGATGAGCCGCACCATTGGCTGGATTTCTCACTGGAACGAAATGATCAGCAACGATTACAAAATCGGCCGTCCACGTCAGCTCTATACAGGTGCCCCCCAGCGCGATTACCCTGTCAAGTAATCGCAGCACACCACGAAAAGCCGGAGCACTGCGGTGTGACCGGCTTTTTTTATGTCAGCAGCGCCATATCACTCCCCGGAGCACTCAAAATGACACACCCTAAAAACCTCGCGTTTATTGGCCTTGGCGTGATGGGGTTCCCCATGGCGGGCCACTTGGCTCAAGCCGGACACCAGGTGACCGTTTATAACCGCAGCCGTGAAAAAACCCAGCGCTGGCTGGACGCACATCCCCAACAGACCGGTGCGTACACCCCTGCCGAAGCCGTCGAAAAAGCGGATCTGGTTTTTTTATGTGTTGGCAAGGATCAGGATGTGGAGGCTTGTTTATCTGGCCCCAAAGGTGTACTGGAAGCCGTCAAACCCGGCGCTCTGATCATTGACCACACCACCACTTCTGCCACCCTGGCACAAAAAATGGCTGATCACTGCAATCAACAGCAGGTAGATTTTTTAGATGCGCCCGTCTCAGGTGGCCAGCAGGGCGCAGAAAAAGGCCAGCTGACCATCATGGTCGGCGGTGAAGTGGCCGCGTTTGAACGCGGCAAACCGCTGATGGCCACCTACGCCCGAGCCGTCACCCATATGGGTGCGACCGGCAGCGGACAAATGACCAAAATGGTCAATCAGATCTGCATCGCCGGACTACTGCAAGGCCTGGCTGAAGGGCTCAATTTTGCCAAACAAGCAGGGCTGGACCCCCACAAGGTCATTGAGGTGATCAGTCAAGGGGCGGCTGGGTCCTGGCAAATGCAAAACCGCCACCACACCATGATCCAGGGTGAATATGAGCATGGGTTTGCCGTTGACTGGATGCGCAAAGACCTGGGCATTTGTCTGGATCAAGCACGTCAACAGGGCAGCAATCTGCCGGTCACCGCACTGGTTGATCAGTTTTATGCTGAGGTTCAGCAACTGGGTGGAGGGCGCTGGGACACCTCTAGCCTACTCAAACGCCTTGAGCACTTTAACTCGATTCAGTCCTGAGCCTGGCTTGCATTTTTTAAAGCAGGTCAGGACAATGCATGTTTGGTTTGGCCCTTCACCAAACCAAACTCTTATCCCCCAACCTCATGCGTCAGGATAGCTTCGGTGAGCAGGATCGAAACAGCAGAAAAGAAAACATCTGCCGACAAGAGCGCAAAAGGACAGTTGATTCGCTCAACTGAGGGGATCTATCGACTGCTGAAAAGACTGGAAGGCAAACACACCCCGGTTAAAATTAATTTTCAGTCTGTTGCCGATTCCTACACCAGCATGGTGATCGGCGTTAATTTTAAAGAAGGCTACTTTTTGCTGGATGAGGTCACACCCAAGTGGGGTGACGACCTGATGAAGCGCGCCACCCCCTTTCGCTTTGACAGCTTTCATGATGGCTGCAAAATCAGTGGCAGCGAAGTTCGCGCAGAAGGCCGAGCTATCAAAGATGGCAGCCCCATTTATAAAATTCCTTTTCCTGAGTCGCTATTTTTTCTGCAACGGCGCCAGCACTTTCGTGCCTCGATTCGCTCTTCGCTTTTGATTCGCATGCGCCTAGGCAAAATCGTGCCGCCAGAAAAACTTGACGAGTTTGGTCAAATCATTCCACAGCAGACTACCTGGCAATACGAAGGCCGCCTCAGAGATCTTTCTGCTCACGGCTGCCAGGTCGAACTGAATGGCGATCTCAGTGACCGAATTCGCAACGCGGACCGTTTCGAAGGCTGCTTGATTCTGTTTCCCAATCAAAAAACCAGTATCGAGTTAAACCTGATCGTGCGCCATGTCGGCCTGACTGAAGATCAGCAAACCACTCAGCTCGGCTGTGAGTTTCAGGACCTGAGCAGCGCACTGGATCAGCAGCTCTCTTTTGCCGTTGCAGAACTACAAAGAGATCAGGCAAGAGTTGCCGCTGGCAATACCGGCGGTCAGGCTTCAGAGCTACTCACCGCCCCCGAAGGCAGCGAAGAAGCCGCACCTGCAGCTAGCGGCACGGCACGCAAAAAGAAGGCCGTTCTGAGCACGGAGGCCATTCATGCCAATGCAGTCGAAGCCGTGACATCCCTGATCAACGAACTGCGCGAAAAACAACCGCTGTCGATCAAGCTCATCTGGGCAGCCGCTCGTCAACTACTTGAGGCACTAGAGTCTGACCATGATCAACTCCTGCTGCTCAGCCGGGTCCGAACCGGCAAGGACTATATTGCCGAACACTCCGTCAGTGTTGCCCTGCTACTGGCTGACCAAACCGCTTTTGATCGCAAAAATCCCAAGCACCAGGACAAAAGCCATCTATCCAACCTGATTTTTGCTGGACTGTGTCACGACCTGGGTAAAGGGTTGATTCCCGAACGCATCATCAGCAAACAGGGGGAGCTGACGCCCCAGGAAGCCAAGGTGATGCAAAAACATTCACTGCTCACCCGTGAAATTCTTTCGCGCCAACAGGGTGCACCTGAGGTTGCCCTGACCCTTGCCACCCAGAATTGCGAGCGCCTGGATGGGAGCGGCTTTCCTGAAAAACTCAAAGGTTTTGGAATCAGCCCGCTGGGCAAGCTTGGTGCCGTCATTGATGTATTTGATGCCATGACAAGCGATCGCACTTATCGGCGCGGCATTCCACCAGCACTGGCTTATAAGCGCCTGCTGGGCATGAAAGAACAACTGGATCTGGCCTCAGTGCAGTTGCTGATTAAAAACCAGGGCATTTTCCCGATTGGCTCGCTGGTCAGCTTCGCAAATGGTGATCTCGGCTTTGTCCAAAGCCTGGATGACGACCGTATGCCGCAAAAGGTCCGTCTGGTCTATAACAAAAACCAGTCTGCCCCCTTTTCACCAAAAGACATACAAGTGGGTGAAGCTGAAGACTGGAGCAAAATCACCGGCCCAGAAGATCCTGGCCGCTATCAGCTCAGCAACCGGGTTCTGCTCGAAGCCATTTAATTAATTAAACGCAAAAAGGCCGACCAAACAAGCTGGGCAGGCATTGTGTTCAATAAGAGGGAAAGAAAGTGGCGTCCCATAGGGGGTTCGAACCCCTGTTACCGCCGTGAAAGGGCGGTGTCCTAGACCACTAGACGAATGGGACGTAAAAAGATTTGGTGGAGCTAAGCGGGATCGAACCGCTGACCTCTTGCATGCCATGCAAGCGCTCTCCCAGCTGAGCTATAGCCCCACAATGTCCGGAAGACGGTGCGTATATTAAGAGCATCCCTGCCCTTGGTCAAGCTTTTTTTGCTTACTTTTCACCTGCCTGAGCGGCACTCAACGCCTGGTATGCTTTCTCTAATTTCTTCAGCTGTTTTTTAGAAACGCCATCCGGTGCTAGCTGATTGAGTGCGTGACGCAGACGTGCTCGACTCATGTCCGGCCCCAGAATCACCATCGCATCCAAAACCGAAGTCGAGGTGGTGCTGCCGCTGATCGCCACAAAAACCGGCTGCAACAAGACCTTGAGCTTGACGCCATAAAAGTCTGCCAAACGCTGCATGACCGCGAGGATCTCCGGTTTATTCCACGCCCTTAAACCATCGAATTCCCAGACTAAAAACTGTAACAGCTCGAGTCGATCGATAGACTCCGGCAAATTCAGTGCTTGCAGATCACCAGCCTGAATCGCGGGCAAACCACTGAAGAAAAATCCGGCCAGGGGTGCCACATCCGACAGGGTCTCAATGCGCGGGCGTATCTGAGGCAGAATCTGACCAATATAGTCTGAGTTAAAAGCCCAGTCCATCAAGGCCTGAATGAGCTCTGCATCATTCAAATCTTCACGCAGATACACCCCATTGAGCCAGCGGAGCTTTTCAATATCAAACACCGGCCCACCCAGAGAAACCCGCTGCAGATCAAAGTGATGGATCATCTCTTGCAGAGAAAACTTTTCCCGCTCATCCGGCATCGACCAGCCCATGCGCCCCAAATAATTGATCAGCGCCTGAGGCAGGTAACCCATGCGCTGGTAAAAACCAATTGAAGTCGGGTTTTTGCGCTTGGAAAGCTTGGATTTATCGGGATTGCGCAGCAAAGGCAAATGACACAGCTGCGGCATCTCCCAGCCAAAATACTGATAAAGCAGTTTGTGCTTGGGTGCCGAGTTGATCCACTCCTCGCCGCGCAATACGTGAGTGATTTGCATCAGGTGGTCATCGACCACATTGGCCAGATGGTAGGTCGGCATGCCATCAGACTTAAGCAGGATTTGTGCGTCAACCATGCTCCAGTCCAGCTCAATGCGCCCGCGCAACAGGTCATCGATTTCACACACACCGGCTTCTTCTGGCACCTTCATCCGCACCACATAGGGCGCACCAGCCGCTTCGCGACGCTGAACTTCCTCGGCGGGCAAAGACAGATCTGAGGGCTTCAGTGCCGTTGATTGACCAGCCAGCTGGCGCTCACGCCGCAGTTCATCCAGCTCTTCTGGTGTGCGATAGCATTTGAACGCATCGCCCTGATCCAGCAGTTGTTGTGCATAACGCTGGTAAAGATCGCGACGCTCGCTTTGACGATAAGGTCCAAAAGAACCACCCACATCCGGCCCTTCATCCCACTCCAGCCCAAGCCAGCGCAAGGAGTCGAAAATACTCTGCTCTGAGGCTGAGGTTGAACGCTGCTGGTCGGTGTCTTCAATACGCAAAATAAACTGCCCTTGGTGCTGACGGGCAAAACAGAGGTTAAACAGCGCAATGTAAGCGGTGCCGACGTGAGGGTCACCGGTGGGTGAGGGAGCAATTCGTGTGCGCACAGTCATGATGAAGTCGCCTGATGTTCAAGGTTAAGTTAAACTGACGGAATGGCCCGTCTTCAAAGGCGGCAGTATACGGGATTCGACCACTTCTCGCAGCTATACACCCCGCCAGCCAATTGGTGCGACATTACGCCACCTTCACATCCAGGTATCGGTCTAACAAAATGTACCTTCGGTTTACCGAGGTCTTTGTCTGTTATCACCTCAATACGTTAGCGGTCAATATGGAAGTAGGCCCTACGCACTTGCTCAATTCGGCGGCACCACAATCCCCTGTGATGCCGCCTTTTTCTTTTCTCACGCGCCACAATCAGTTAACCTGAACCCTTTTATTTTAAGTAGTTGGCACACAATCCAATGACAACCTCTGCATGGGGTCCGCGCCCCTATCCACTGTTTTCTGTCGC
>SKHR01000167.1 GCA_007116865.1 Marinospirillum sp.
AATAAAAGGTGAGCCAGCAACAAAGGAACCGCCATCAGCAAACCCAGCACCGTGGTAACCAGCGCCTGGGAAATCCCCGAAGCCATCATGGATGGATCGCCGGTACCAAACAGAGTGATCGCCTGGAAAGTCGCGATCATGCCGGTCACGGTACCCAAAAGGCCGAGCAGTGGCGCGATCGCAGCCAATAGCTTGATCCAGGAAAGTCCTCTTTCCAATGCGGCAGATTCACGCAACAGCAGCTCATCCAGCCGTGCTTCAAGGGCTTCAGCCGGTGCATGCAGACTGGGTGCAGATTCAGCCAGGCGCCCCAGCACTCGACCCAGCACATTATTATTCAGCGGCTGATCCAGTTGCTTGAGCTGAGCCTTGACCCGATGATGCTCTGCGCCAAGTCGCAACAGCTGTAGCAGAGCAATCAGCAGGCCCAACGCGCCCAGCAGCAGGATCAAATAACCGACCAGGCCACCCTGCTGTATTCTTTCCAGCACACCGGGCTGATGACTGAACAGCCTCAAGGTCAGCCCCCGTGCCGGATCAAAGGTGACCCGATCACTGCTTTGCTGGTGAAATGCCGCCGCTTGACGTTGCACACTGGCGGGCTGACGCGACCAGAGGGTCGCTGGCTGACCCTGCTCATAACGCAGCAAGCCTTGCTCATTCAGAAGCTGGATGTCACCCAAGCGCGTCAGGGTTGCCTGCTGCTGCCGCCCTTCAGCATTGACCCAGCTACTGGTGTACTGCTCAACCTGAGCAGATGCAATCCAGGCCGCCTGCAGGCTGTCCCACAAGGCATAAAAGTCATTGATAGATGGTAAGCCACGGCGGGCACTGGGTCGGAGTGAATCAAGCAACTGTGGATTTTGCTGAGTCACCAGCGCCTCACTGATCAGCGCATAGGCCTGGCTTTTTTCATCTTCATAGAGAGCAAAGACCTCACCCAAGGAGGCAGAGCGCCGCTGCAATAGTGCCTGCAACTCATCCAAATCCGCTTCCAGTTGCAACTGCTCCGCTTCCAAGCGCTCGCGCTCGGCCGTTAGGCGTTGCTGTTCCGCCTGTGCCTCAGCCCGTGCCGAGGCCTGAGTGTCGTGCTGCGTCTGCTGTAATTGCAGGCGGCCTTCCTCACTCAGTTGGCGCTCGATACTGGCTTCTTGTGTTTCCTCTAACAGCTGCTGCCAATAGTCTGCTGGCAGGCTGGTGGCTTGAGCAGAAACCAGCCCGAAACTCATCAGGATCAGGCTTAAAATCAGAAAGCGAGCGTTCATCCTTCCACCTCCTGCTGACGCAGCGGCAAGGACAGGGGCAGAGTCAACATTTGCGGCAAACCTCGTTCATCGGCCAACTGCAGACCCAACTCAACCTGTGCCCGCTCTCTGGCAGATAGGGTTTCCCAGGTTTGTGTCTGGGCACGCCAGACACCGGCATGACGCTGATCTTCTGACAGATAATAGAGTCCGATACGCCCTACTCTCAGCAGTCTGACCCGCTCTTCACCCTTGTTCGGATCCAGTGTCAGGAAAGCTTGAGCCGTCGATAACTGACGCCCCTGCTCTACTTCAGCTCGATAGGTGGCCAGCAGTTGGCGCAGTTTCTCCGCATGGCTGACATCGGCACGCCGCAGGGTGTGGCGCAACTCTCTGACCCGGTGCAATCGCGCCTCCTGACGGAAAGGCAAGTCATGTTGGATGAAGGCTTCCAGGCGCTCCAGCATGGCCGACAAGAGCGGATCAAGACGCTCACGCGTTTCATCCAGGCTGTCCAACTGGCGTTGCAGGCTGTCCAGCTCTTCGCGCAAACCCTGATTCCAGTCAGCCGTGCGCTGATTATGCGCTTGCAGGATCAGGTTTTCCCGGCGCAATTGGCGCCACTGCTGAAAGTCCTGTTGGCGCTGAGCGTCCAGCTGCTCGACCCGTTGCTGAACATCCACCGCCAGGCGCTGGCTCTGCTGCTCAACAGATCGCGTCTGCTCAACCGGGTTGGCCTGCAAGGCGGTAGAGATAAAAAAGGCTGCCATCCATAAGCAGCCTGTTTTTTGCAGTTTGTTCACCACTTGAGTTTCCTAGTTCAGAGCTGTGAATGCTCTGGTATATCAGATAAGTCCTGCACGACGCAACAATGCCAGAGTGCCTTCCAGATCATTCAGATCATCCAGGTCAATTTCTGGACTTGCACGCAATGCGTCTTCATAGGGTTCGGACAGGGTGTTTTGAATGACTCCGCCAATGACCGGATACTCATTCACTTGCAGCGCAAAGTACTGCTGAGCAGCCGGTGAAGTCAAAAAGCGCACAAACTGAGTTGCCGCTTCTTTATTCCGGCTCGCATTAACGACCGCCACACCGGCCACATTCATCAGGTTACCAATATCACCATCTTTAAAGAAGTTCTGTGCAACGGGGAAATTGGCATCCCGCGAAGTGAAACGTGGCAGGTAGTAGTTGTTGACGATGCCATAATCAATTTCACCATCTGCAACGCCTTGCAGCTGAGTGGTGTTGTTGCGGAAGACCTTGGCGCCGTTATCACGCATGGCCTGCAGCCACTCGAGCGTGCGCTCATCGCCATACTGAACCCGCATTGCGGTCACAAACGATTGGAAAGACCCATTGGTAGGCGCCCAACCAACACGGCCACGAAAGCGCTCATCAGTCAAATCAAACACGCTTTGTGGGTGTTCATCTGCCTGAGCCCGCTCAGGAGAGTAAATAAACAAGCGGGCACGGCCACTGGTGGCCACCCAGTTGCCCGTCACACTCTTGTAAATACCAGGCAAACCATCGTAGATGTCAGAAGGCAATTCAGCCAGCAGTCCAGCACGACTGATCGCGCCCATCGCACCGGCATCCTGACCCCAATAAAGGTCCGCAGGGCTGCGACGACCTTCCTCTTGCAACAAAACAGCCAACTGGGCCGTATCGCCATAACGAACATTCACTTGAATGCCGGTTTCGCGTGCAAACTGATCAATGATGGGCTGAACCATCGACTCCCCACGTCCTGAGTAGAGGGTCAGAGTAGCGGCTGAAACCACCGGGGCTGCAAGCAGGCTGCCCGCAACAGCTAAAGTACTTAAGGTTTTTTTCAAAGACATCGGTCTCATTTCCTCCAACAAGGGTTTTGATGATCGTTTTTTATAAAGCGATGGAGGAAATCTAGCAGATCGAACTCAACATGTAAATGATAATTACAATCAATTGTATGTGTATTCCAGATCAAACCCATAAAAAAAGCGCCAGAGGAAACCAGCGCTTTAGGGTATATCAAACGGCTTTAAACTGACTCACCAAAGAGCGGAAAGCCTTGGCATTCGTGACTAACAACACCCCGTCGGCACTTAACTGCGGCGCACCGGAAAGATCACCGGCCAGACCACCGGCTTCTTTCAGCACCAGTAAAAAGGGCGCCAGCTCGGTTTCTTCTACACCAAAGAACAAACCGGCATCCAACTGACCGGCAGCAATCGCACAAATGTCCAGCCCAGCACAACCACTGGCAAAAACACTCTTGACCGGCAACTGCTGCAACGCCTTTAGATAACGCGGCATCATCAAAGGACGCTGACGGAGACTAGGCACAGGCAGTGCCAGACGCGCTTCTTCCAGTTTCCAGCCACTGGCCACACGAATACGGCGACCATTGAGGATCGCGCCACGGCCTCGGCTAGCCATAAATTCTTGATTGCTGGCTGGGTTGAGCAGAACCACATGCTCCAACCGGTCTTTGACATAAACTGAGATAGACAAGGCAAAAGCAGGATAACCGGCGGCCAGATTGGCTTCACCGACGAGGGCATCGACGGCCCAACACATCTCACCGCTGCCCTGCAAGGACACATGACGGCCACGCATGGAAGCATCCGGGTGGGCACGCACGAGCTGTCGCTCGATGCTCTGCTCAATACGCTGGCTGCACGAAGCCAGCAGTTCGGGAACCTGACGATCTTGCTGGGCAAGGTCCAGCCTTTCAAACAGATAGTCATAGTGCTCAGTCACACTGCGTGCTGCACGCAGTGCCAGTTGGATTGTCGGATGCATACATCACCGGCCGTCATTGTTAAGGAACGAAAAGGGAGAGTATCATAGACGGTTTTCCAGTAATGACAAGCTTTATAGCCTTTATCCACCGCTAGACACTTTCGGAATTCTGATGTTTGACGCGATTCGCATCGTTTTAGTAGGCACCTCACACCCAGGCAATATTGGTGGAGCTGCGCGTGCCATGAAAAACATGGGGCTGAGCGACTTATGGCTGGTCGCACCCAGAGCTCAATTTCCTCACCCTGAGGCCACACTACGCAGCTCCGGTGCAGATGATCTACTGGCTCAGGCTCAGGTGGTCGACCAACTGGCTGACGCTCTGTCCGATTGCACTCTAGTGGCTGGTACCAGCGCCCGCTCACGCCATCTGCCCTGGCCGCTGATCAATCCCCGTCAACTGGCGCAACGCGCTGCCACCGAGTTGACCCAACCCCAGGCACGCCTGGCTTTGGTTTTTGGCCGCGAGGATCGAGGCTTGAGCAATGAAGAACTGCATCTGTGCCATTGCCACGTGCACATCCCGACCAATCCAGCATTCAGTTCACTGAATTTGGCCGCTGCGGTACAGGTTCTCGCTTACGAGTTACGCATGGCGCTGAGCGGTCTTACCGACTCAGAGACAGAGGACTTTTGGGGGACCGCCTGGGACTCGCCACGTGCCGATCACCAGACGCTGGAACGTTTTTTCAATCACTTGGAAGCCACCCTGACTGAGATTGACTTCCATGACCCGGACAATCCGCGCCAGCTCATGAGTCGCTTGCGGCGTCTCTATTTGCGCGCTCGACCCGACACCATGGAAGTGAACATCCTGCGTGGCATTTTAACTGCGACCCAAAAAGCCAGCACTCAAGATTCCAGGAAACCCACATGTTCAAACAATTGAAAGAAGACATTCAAAGTGTGTTTGACCGCGATCCCGCCGCACGC
This sequence comes from Marinospirillum sp., assembly GCA_007116865.1. GTDB lineage: Bacteria > Pseudomonadota > Gammaproteobacteria > Pseudomonadales > Halomonadaceae > Marinospirillum. The sequence continues at coordinate 4,968 of SKHR01000167.1, forward strand.
AACTGGTTCGAGGTGCTCACCGCCTACCCAGGCCTGCATGCGCTGATTTTTCATCGCATCAACCACTGGCTATGGCGCAAGGGGCTGCGCTGGCTGGCACGCTGGCTCTCTGCCTGGGCGCGCTGGCTGACCGGGATCGAGATTCATCCCGGCGCCCAGATCGGCCGGCGCTTTTTTATCGACCACGGCATGGGCGTGGTGATCGGTGAAACGGCGATCATCGGTGATGACGTCACCCTCTATCATGGCGTCACCCTCGGCGGCACCAGTTGGAATAAAGGCAAACGCCA
>SKHR01000041.1 GCA_007116865.1 Marinospirillum sp.
CCAGTGCCGAAATCTGCATTTGAAAGGCACCCTCAGCATCAACCTGCGGCGGCGGCACCAGATCAACAATCGCCTGGAACAGCGGTGTCATATCTTCAGCAAGGTTTTCTGGATCATCACCGGCAACACCATTGAGGGCTGATGCATAGATGATAGGGAAGTCCAGCTGCTCATCCGTGGCACCGAGGTTATCAAACAGGTCAAATACCTGATCAACTACCCAGTCAGGACGCGCACCAGGGCGGTCAACCTTATTGATGACTACGATCGGCTTGAGTCCGCGCGCGAAAGCCTTTTGCGTCACAAAACGGGTTTGCGGCATGGGGCCATCCATCGCATCGACCAGCAACAGCACGGAATCCACCATCGACAGAACCCGCTCAACTTCGCCACCAAAGTCGGCGTGACCAGGGGTATCAATGATGTTGATACGGTAGTCGTTCCAGGTGATGGCAGTGTTCTTGGCCAAAATGGTGATGCCGCGCTCTTTTTCCTGGTCATTAGAGTCCATGACCCGCTCACCTTCTGCATCGCGCCGATCCAGCGTTCCTGACTGCTTTAGGAGTTTGTCGACCAGCGTGGTTTTTCCATGGTCAACGTGGGCGATGATGGCAATATTTCTCAGTTTCTCAATCACAGGCTGCTCCCCGGCTAAGCCGGAAGGTTTCGAAGGCGCTGCTTCGTGATATCCAAGAAACAGCACAAAAAATGGCGCAACAGTATAGCGGCATCAAGATGACAGGAATAGCTTTTTATTACGTCCCTTTTAGCCCTATTTCCACACCAGGCTTGCGTATGCACATATTTGGTGCAACCATGAGCAAACCGCACCAAAGCAGCCCATAAAAATCTGCAAAAAAATGACGCCTGCCTCATCTTGAGGCTTGAAAGGCCGCTAAGGCGCTTTACTAAGGCTGATTTTGCTCGTTTATGGTCATTTTGGCACAAGCCTTGCTGTGTGATAGCCAGATCTGTCCTCTTCCGGGGCGACCCGTAAGAAGCAGTGACTTAACCAGATTGTTAATACGCCAACATTGGAGGCGAGTATGTCCGAGAAGAGCCTTTCCCTGATTAAAGAGCACGACGTTAAGTGGGTTGACCTGCGTTTCACTGATGCCCGTGGTAAAGAGCAGCATGTCACCATTCCAGCAGCTTCAGTTGATGAAGAGTTTTTCGAAGGCGGCCAGATGTTTGACGGCTCCTCTGTCGGCGGCTGGAAAGGAATCAACGAATCCGACATGATCATGCGCCCAGATGACACTTCTGCGGTGATCGACCCCTTCACCGACGAGCCAACGCTGATTCTTCAGTGTGACATCATCGAGCCCAGCACCATGCAGGGTTACGAGCGTGACCCACGCTCTTTGGCCAAGCGCGCCGAGGAATACCTCAAGTCAACCGGCATTGCAGATACTGCATTTTTTGGTCCAGAGCCTGAATTCTTCATCTTTGATGATGTGAAGTGGAAACAAGACATTTCTGGTGCTTCTTACCAAATCGACTCTGAAGAAGCGGCCTGGTCTTCTGATGCCACCATCGAAGGCGGCAACATGGGTCACCGTCCACGCGTTAAAGGCGGTTACTTCCCTGTTCCTCCGGTTGATTCTTCACACGAAATTCGTGCCGCCATGTGTAATGCCATGACCGCGATGGGCCTGAAAGTTGAAGTCCATCACCACGAAGTTGCGACAGCGAACCAGTGTGAAATCGGCGTTGCTTTCAACACCCTGGTCAAAAAGGCCGACGAAGTACAGCGCCTGAAGTACTGCGTACACAACGTTGCTCACGGCTTTGGCAAAACCGCCACCTTCATGCCCAAGCCACTGGTTGGCGATAACGGCTCTGGTATGCACGTGCACCAGTCACTGTCTAAAGATGGCGTGAACCTGTTCGCAGGCGACGGCTATGGCGGCCTGTCTGAAATGGCGCTCTATTACATCGGTGGTGTGATCAAGCATGCTAAAGCACTGAATGCCATCACCAACCCGCTGACCAACTCTTACAAGCGTCTGGTTCCCGGCTTCGAAGCACCGGTCATGCTGGCTTACTCTGCTCGTAACCGCTCTGCCTCTATCCGTATTCCTTACGTGAACAGCCCCAAAGCACGCCGGATTGAAACCCGCTTCCCTGATCCAGGTGCCAACCCCTACCTGTGCTTTGCAGCACTGCTGATGGCGGGTCTGGACGGTATCCAGAACAAGATCCATCCTGGCGATGCACTGGACAAAAACCTGTATGACCTGCCTGCAGAAGAAGCAGCATTGGTTCCACAGGTGGCTGGCAGCCTGCAGGAAGCCCTGGCGGCGCTGGACAACGACCGTGAGTTCTTGACTAAAGGTGGTGTATTCACCGACGACATGATCGACGGCTACCTGCAACTGAAACAGGAAGAAGTGGATCGCCTGAACATGACCACTCACCCTGTTGAGTTCGACATGTACTACTCTGTTTAAGCCCTGGCTTAACGCAAAAACCCCGCCAACTGGCGGGGTTTTTTGTGTCCATCGTCCGTCGATCAAGGCCAAATCAGAGTGATTCGCCAACCATCACAGCATCGATGACACCTTGCTGAATGCAGTTTCCAACTGAACTCGAGAGGCGCGTTCTTCCAACTGCTCCAGCAAATCCTGCTGGGTCAGCGCATGCCACTCCAGAATTTCCAGGTAACGACGGATGTTATGCACATACACAACCGGCTCGTTGCCGCGCGCATAACCAAAACGGGTATGGCGATGCCACTGACGCTGAGATAACAGGGGCAAATGCTTGGCGACATCGTCCCAAAGGTCTGGATTGTATCCCTGCGACTGGGTGATCCGCCGCGCGTCTTCCAAGTGACCCATGCCAACATTGTAGGCAGCCAGTGCCATATACAAACGATCCGGCCCTTGGATGCGCTCTGGCAGGCGATCATAGAGGCTACGCAGATATCGAGCGCCACCTTCAATGCTTTCATAGGGGTCCAGACGATTGACCCCGAGCTCACGCGCAGTACGCTGAGTCAGCATCATCAACCCACGAACCCCAGTGGGAGAAACCGCATTGTGTCGCCAGTGCGACTCCTGAAAACCAACCGCTGCCAACAGCAGCCAGTCAAAATCATTGACCTGGGCGGCTTCACGAAAATGCGTTTCATAACGCGGCAAGCGATTGCGCACATGGCGCAAAAATAAAGGCGCACCCACATATTCCAGGTGAGCCTCATGGCGATAGTAGCGATCACGCACCTCGGCCAGCTTACCGGTTTGCTGAATCTGCTGAATATAGGCATTAGCAGCACGCGACAAGGCCGAAGACTTAGGTTGCTGTGGCAGCAGCCAGACGAGAGAAACCGGCGCATCCACTTCAAAAGCAATGCCAACCCGAGGGAAGAAGAAGCGATTGATACTGTAATCCTGGGCGTCAATCAGAGCAAAATCCAGATCACCATCCTCAACCAGCTTGAGCAGATCAGTGACTTCCAGCTCTTCGGTTTGCATCCAGCTCAGGCTTGGTTGTTGCGCCTGACGCACGCGCAAGACTTCTGCCTGACGCGAACCCGCCAGCACCGCCAAACCCGCATCGTCAGGAATATCTTCCCACTGGCGCGGGCGGAAGTGACCACGACGATAAACCAGCATTTGCTGAGTTTGCAGCAGCGGCTCTGTCACACTAAAGCGCTGCATCCGATCCAGCGTCAGTCCCAGCCCTCCGGCCAGCATGTCCACCTCACCGGCAGCCAGCGCCTGCTCCATTTGCAACTGGCTTTCGCTGCGAACCACACGCAATTCAACACCCAACTGCTGAGCAAAGCCCTTGATGAGTTCATACTCAAAACCGGCATGACCTTCACGGTGCTCATAAAACGCAGCCGGCGTATTGCGCATGGCAACCGTCAACACGCCCTCGCGCTGAACGCGATCCAGCGGATCCTGGCTGCAACCACTGATCAGCAGCAACAAGACCAGCAGACTCACGCTTTTTTGGAATAAGTTCATAGTTTGCTCAATGCCGGCTCAGACCTGTGCCTGAAACCCGACTCTGATAAATTGATCTGTAAAAACAGTGCTCTAGAGGTATAGGGTCGCGACTAAAAGTCGGTTAAAATACGGTATTTGTTGCTAATGGCGGGCAATTCTAGCAAAAAAAGCGGTCAAACGTGCCTTAAAAAGTATTTTTTTGTGACCCACCAGACACCCATCGTTCACTGATAGCCCTTCACGCCCCTTTGCGCTATCATTTGCGCCAATTTCTGAATCACCCGTTTTGCTCTTTCAAGAGGCTCTTGTAATGCTCGAACTGCGAGGCGCTCCTGCCCTCTCTGCCTTTCGCACTGAAAAACTCCTGCAACAACTTCAGGCCATCTGCCCCAAGATCCAGCAGGTTTATGCCGAGTATCTGCATCTTGCCGATATCGACACCCCCCTGTCCGGCGAACAGCACGCCCATCTACAGGCGCTGCTGGATTATGGTGCGCCACAGGTTGAGGCGTTGCCAGAAGGACAGGCCTTTTGGGTGGTCCCTCGTTTAGGCACTCAATCTCCCTGGTCTTCCAAGGCCACGGATATTTTGCATAACTGCGGTTTAAAGTCTGTGCTGCGCATTGAGCGGGCTCGTCAGTATGTGTTGACCTTGACGGCGGCGCTGACCGAAGCCGAAAGCCAACAGGTGACCGGGCTTTTGTATGATCGCATGACTGAAAGCCTGATCAGTGAAGCCAGCCAGCTGCACCAGGTGTTCCGTCACAATCAACCTCAACCCCTCACCCAGATTGAGGTGATCAGACAAGGACGTCCAGCGCTGGAAGCCGCCAACCAGTCATTGGGGCTGGCTTTGGCTGAGGACGAAATTGATTATCTGCTGGAGCGCTTCACCCAACTGGGACGCAATCCAACCGATGCCGAGCTGATGATGTTTGCTCAGGCCAACTCCGAGCACTGCCGACACAAGATCTTCAATGCCAGCTGGGTGATCGATGGCGAGCCAGCGACCCACTCTTTGTTCGGCATGATCCGCAACACCCATGCCTGCGCTCCTCATGGGGTTTTGTCCGCTTATAAGGATAACGCGGCGGTCATTAAGGGTTTTACCGCGCCCCGCTTCTTCCCCAATGCCAGTGATCACACCTGGCAAATCACCGAAGAACCCACGCACATTCTGATGAAGGTGGAAACCCACAACCACCCCACGGCCATCGCGCCCTTCCCTGGTGCGGCCA
>SKHR01000043.1 GCA_007116865.1 Marinospirillum sp.
GCATTCATCAGTTGCTCTGCGGTTTGGCGCAGATAATCCGCCAGCCACTCGGCCTGCCAGGCGCCCCAAACAGCCACAACCAACAAGACTAGCACCACCAGCACTTCACCCTGATCCAGCGGGCGCTCACTTTGACCCTGCTCTGGTAGCCAGAACCAGGCTGAACCGGCTCGACTGAAGGCCAAAATCACCATTACACCCGCCGCAATCATGATCGGTACCAGCAGTGACGCTTGTCCGGCTTGCAACGCCGCCTGCCATAACCAGATTTTGCTGATAAAACCACTCAAAGGTGGCAGCCCTGACAAGCCGATCGAGGCCAATAAAAACAGAGTGCCCAAAAAAGCGGGGTGGCGCACACCGGCTTTCACGTAAAAACGATCATAACCTTGATCGCGTTGACGACCGATCAGATCCGCCAGCAAAAAGAACAGCGCCGTCATCCAGGTCGAGTGCAACAGATAATAAAGACTGGCCGCCAGGCTTTCCGCTGTCGCCAGACTGATTCCGGCCAACAGCACTCCGACCGATAAAATCACCAGATAGGCCGTCATGCTGCGCAGGCTTTGAGAACCCAAAGCCCCCAACCCCCCCAGCAACAGCGTCAGCAATGCCAGAGGCCAGAGCAAAGGCCAGATGGACAGGTTCAACGGTGCTTCACCCAAACCAAACACCGACCAGCCGGTGCGCAGCAGTGCATAGATCCCGATTTTGGTCATGATCGCAAACAGTGCCGCCACCGGAGCGCTGGCGGCGGTATAGGCTCTGGGCAGCCAGAACAACAGTGGCAGCACCGCCGCCTTGATAGAGAAGACCAGCACCAGCATCCAGGCCGCCGCCTGAACCAGGCCCCGATCTGCCGGGTCCAACTGGGCCACACGGCGCGCCAGATCCGCCATGTTCAAACTGCCCAAAGCCCCATACAGGGTGCCCAGGGCGAGCAAAAACACCGCCGAACCAACCAGATTGATGATCACATAATGCAGACTGGCACGACTGCGTGCTCGCCCGCCCCCGTGCAGCAACAGCGCATAGGAGGCAATCAGCAAAACCTCAAAAAACACAAACAGATTGAACAGGTCACCCGTCAGCAACGCTCCATTGATGCCCAGCAGCTGAAACTGAAACAGCGCATGAAAGTTCGCACCCAGCCGATCCGTACCCCGACTGGCGTAAAGCAAACACAGGCTCGCCAGACTGGCCGTGAGCAACAACATCAAGGCTGACAGACGATCCAGCACCAGTAAGATACCAAAGGGTGCCGGCCAGCTGCCCAGCGCATAAACCAGGTATTCACCTGTCGCCGCCTGGGTGACGGCCCAGATCCCTGCGGTTAAAACCACGACCACTGCCACCAGACTCAACTGACGCTGCACAAACAAGGGCAGCGCATGCCCCCATAACAACAGGGCTCCCGTACCTAAGGGCACTAAGAGGGGCAGCAGTATCCAATGACTGGTGAACATCACAAACGATCCTCATTGGGTGCCAAACCATCCACATGATCACTACGCAGCTCAACACTGGCCTTGAGTGCCAGTACCACCACAAACGCGGTCATCGCAAAACCAATCACAATGGCGGTCAGCACCAGGGCCTGAGGCAGGGGGTCTGCGGGGCTTTCTACATGACTGAGGATGGCAGGTGCTCCGGTGACCAGTCGGCCCGACGCAAACAGGTACACGTTGACCGCATGAGAAAACAGCGTCAAACCCAGCACCACCGCAAAAGTGCGCCCCCGCAAGAGCAGATACACCCCGGAACCGGTCAGCAGACCAATACTTAAAGCCACCAAAAGCTCCATCAACCGATCTCCTGACCCGGGCCGGCCGTGGTCATCAAACGCCCAAGATTTGCCAGAATCAGCAGGGTTGCACCAACCACCACCGCATAAACCCCTAAATCAAACACCAGTGCACTGGCCAGATGCAGTTCACCGATCCAGGGCAAAGACCAGTGCCAGGTCGCCGAGGTCAAAAAGGCCTGCCCAACGCCCAGACTGGCCAAGCCAGTGAACAGCGCCAACAGCAGCCCGACCCCCATCAAGGGACGAAACTGGGTACGCATACGTGCCTGCGCCCAGGCCAGCCCGCCGGCCATATACTGGAGGGTCAAAGCCACCGCAGTGATCAAACCGGCAATAAATCCGCCACCGGGCAGATCATGCCCACGCAAGAAAATATAGGCTGACATCATCAACGCCAGCGGCAACACCAAACGCGCCGTCACACTGACAAACATGGGATGGGCCTGTGCATAAAATCGATTTTCTGCCTGACCTGCGACCCGGTCTTTCAAATGCAAGTCTTTGGTGAAGGCAAAAACCGCAACCGCCGCGATTGCCAGCACCGTGATTTCACCCAGGGTATCGAAACCACGAAAATCCACCAGAATCACATTGACCACATTGCCGCCCCCTCCACCGGGCAGGCTATGAGCCAGGAAGTACTCCGCCAACCCTTGGTGAGGACGCAACAACAGGGCAAAACTCATCCAGGCAGTCACCCCGCCCAGCAGGATCGCCAAACCGGCATCCCGGGTTCTGCGCCAAAAACTCGACTCGATCGGTGAGGTCTGCGGTAAAAAGGACAGGGCCAGCATCATGATCACCACCGCCATGATCTCAATCGAAACCTGAGTCAACGCCAGATCCGGGGCTGAGTAACGGGCGAAGAACAAGGTCACGATCAGCCCGTTCACCCCTAACAGCAACAGCGCCAGCAAACGCTGTCGATGGAAGAAAACCACACCCAGACTGGTCAACAGTAATGCCACAAAACCCAAACCCAGCGCCCAATCCACCGAGGTCATTCGCTCCAGGGACAGATGGGGCGGATGCAACCACAGCGCAAAACCCACCAGCGCCACCAGGCCACCCAGCAATAACGCCAGATAACGCTGCAAGGAGCCGTTTTCCAACTGATACACACTGGCCTGTGCCACTCGAATCAGGCGGCGCATGGTCAGTTCAAAGAGGGTCTTGGCATCCACCGTGGGCAAACGCTGATGCCAGGTCATCAATACTGGCAGCAAAGTCACCAGTCCAACGGCCAGTAGCAGGGTCAACCCCGTCAGCCAACCACTGGACTCAAGCGATGCACTGATCGCTCCCTCAAGCCCTTCACCAGGTGCCATGATCGGTACCAGCCAGTGTACAAAAACCACCGGCGCAAACAGGCTTAAGCCCAGCCCGGCCAGCACCAGCAACCACAAAGGCAAGAGATCAACCCAGGGCAGTTTTGTCGGCAAAGGCACTTCTGAGGTCGCCGACTGACCAGAAAAAAACACCCCACGCACCAGGCGCCAGGCATAAACCAGGCTGAATACCCCGGCGAGGATCAACCCCGCAATCAGCACACCCTCTGCCTGCCCCAGATTAAGCCCTCCAGCCTGCAACTGTGCAGTCAACCACTTTTTGCCCCAATAACCGGAACTCCAGGGCAGCCCGGCCATCGACACACTCGCCACCAGCGTCAAGGCCATCAATCCAGGGAAAAAGCGTGCTAAAAAGTGGGTTTGCGGCAACTGGCGATGGCCGGTGGCTCGCTCAACCAGTCCAGCCATCATGAACAGCGGCGCTTTGAATAGTGCATGCGCCAGCAGGTGAAACAAAGCCACGGCAGCCAGCAAGGGCGATCCCAGGCCCAGCATCAGCGTCAGCAGCCCTAAATGAGCCACACTGGAATAGGCCAACAGCCCCTTGATATCCTGCATGAACATGGCGACAAAACCACCCACCACCCAGGTCACCAGACCCGCACTGACCAGCATGACCAGCCAGCTGGTCTGCTCGGCAAACACCGGGTGCAAACGCAGCAGCAGGAAGATCCCCACCTTTACCAGCGTTGCCGAATGCAGATAAGCGGAGACAGGGGTCGGTGCCGCCATCGCATTGGGCAACCAGAGATGAAAGGGAAACTGAGCCGATTTAGTCAGTGCACCCAGCAAAATCAACCCCAGTGCCCAGCCCGCCTGCGGATGCTGGAGCAGGCTCATTTTTGCCGCACTCCAATCGCTCAACGTCCAACCACCCGCCAGCCAGCCCATCCAGACCACACCCGCCAGGAGGCACAAACCCCCACTGGCCGTGATCAATAACGCCATGCGCGCGCCACGGCGTGCACTGGGGTTACTCGGATGAAAGCCGATCAAAAGGAAGGAAAACAGGCTGGTCATTTCCCAGAAAACCACCATCAACAACAGGTTTTCCGATAACACCAGCCCCAGCATGGCAGTCATGAATGCCAGCATCAATGCATTAAAACGCAGGGGCACCCCACCATAACAGCGGAAGTAGCTGCGCGCATAGGCAAAAACCAAGCCGCCGATACCCGCAACCAGCCATATGAACACAAGCGCCAACGCATCTAAGCGGAAACTCAGACTCAGGCCCAGTGAAGGCACCCAGGCCCAGTCAACCAGAAAAACCTCACCCGCAAATACCCGTGACACATAGGGCAGGGGCAATCCCAGAGCCATGGCTACCGACACCCAAAGCAGTGCTTCAGCCCCTCGCGGCCAAAAGCGCCCCATGAGTGGCAAGCACCCAGCAGCCAAACCAGCGGTCAATAGAATCCAGGGCCATGCCATGACATTATTCCTGCGGCGGATTGTCGCAGATCATAGCACTCGCAGGTGCAGCATTGCATCCTTTTTATTGCGCAACAAAAACCTACTTAAAGCAGTGGCAATTCACTGGTCTTAGTCCTAAGCTCAACACCTCTCTGAGGCCTCGACCTGATTGTTGGAAATCAGCATGCTGAAACCCAAACCAACACGTCTTTTAAACAGCCTGACTGCCAGTGTCAGCGTGTTTTTACTGGCACTGACCGTGCTTGCCAGTGTGGTGTGGCTTTCCCACCAGCATCAACAAGAAGCAGAGCGTTTTCGTATCACGGCACAAGGCCAAACCCATGCAGCATTAATCCAGCAGACCTTGGATCAAGCATTATCGGCTAACACACTGCTGACCCGCATGATTCAAAGTCGCTCTGCTCAACTGGATGACTTTGCCCAAACAGCCAGTGTGCTGCTGGACACCTTTCCGCTGATTTCCCATCTGGTACTTGCGCCCGGTGGCGTCGTCTCTCAGGTCTACCCACTTGACGGCAATGAAGCTGCCATCGGCCTTGATCTACTATCCCACCCTCAGCAACGCATCGTCGCACAGC
>SKHR01000249.1 GCA_007116865.1 Marinospirillum sp.
AATAATTTAAGCATTAGTTTGCGCATCATAAGTATAAGCCTACTGCTTTTGGTCGCACTCTCTGTTGCAGTTTGGGAAGCTTTTTCAGGCTACAACGGCTGGTCTAATTATGCCCAGTTGATGAGAGACAACCGCGTTCCTAGCACTCTGGCACTTGGTTCAATGAACACAGAGCGAATGGCGATTAGAGCGCAAACGGTTGAAGTTCAGACTCAAACGCGTGGTTTTACACATAAGGATGAACTTCGCTCTATCGCTGAGCAGCGCAGCCGGTCTTGGGAAGTAATTGATCGAAACTGGGAGCTGTTTGCCTCAATGCCGCGCTTGTCTCAAGCAGGTCAGGATCTGTTTAATCAGCTTGAGCGTGAATATGCTGCCTGGCGGAATATTTATGTTGATCTTGACCGCCTCATTGCTGCATTGATTGAAGAAAGGGATCCCGTTGCTTATCAGAACCTCATGCGCCGCTACACAGAAACGGTTGATCGTATGGTGCCGATTTCAAATGCGATGGGCGCTACTTTTGTTGAGCTTGTTGAGGGGAATGCAGAGCGATCTGCTGCAGATGCAAACTATGCGGTAGAGGAAGCACAGAACGCTCTGACCAGGCTCTCTATTTTGACTGCCTTGCTAGTGCTTGTCTCTGCGAGCTTACTTACGTTTTTAATGCTGAGTATCGTGCGCCCAATGCGCAAGTTGATTAATCATTTTGAGCATTTAGGTCAAGGTGAGCTCAATCAAGTTATCGATACATCTCGTAAAGATGAAGTCGGGCAGGCTTTGCAGGCTTTGGCGGCCATGCAAGAAAAGTTCAGGCAGTTAATCAGTGAGATAAAAGATTCTGTAGAAGCGATTTCTACGGCTTCGACAGAAATTGCTACTGGTAATACAGATTTGTCTCAGCGAACTGAAGAGCAGGCCTCGAGTCTTGAAGAAACCGCATCGAGCATGGAAGAGCTGACCTCAACGGTCAAACAGAATGCTGATAATGCGCGTCAAGCCAGTCAGTTAAGTGCAAGTGCAAGTGAAGCAGCACATAAAGGCGGCTCTCGAGTTGGTGAAGCAGTTGAAAAAATGCACGAATTGACTGCCAGTGCCAGTAAAATGAGTGAGATCATTCAGGTCATTGATGGCATCGCTTTTCAAACCAATATTCTGGCATTAAATGCTGCTGTCGAAGCGGCTAGAGCTGGTGAGCAAGGCCGAGGTTTTGCTGTAGTTGCTGGTGAGGTTCGTACACTTGCACAGCGTTCAGCAGCAGCGGCTAAAGAGATCCAAGAGCTGATCCGTAAGGACGGTGAGATTGTTGAAGCGACCAGCGAGGTGGTTCAGGCCTCTGGTGATAGTATGCAGGAGATCGTCAGCTCCGTGCAGCGAGTGGCTGATATCATGGGTGAAATTGCAGCGGCCTCGGACGAGCAGAGCCAAGGCATTGAGCAGGTCAACCAAGCCATCATGCAGATGGATGATGTGACCCAGCAAAACGCCGCGCTGGTTGAAGAAGCAGCGGCAGCTGCTGAATCCTTACAAGATCAGGCTCAGTCACTGGCGGACTCAGTTTCGATTTTTAAGATAGACGAGGCTGAGGTCGAAACGCTACAACCCAAAGCCCCTAAGCTGGCCTCTAAACCAAACCAATCTACATCCTTTGTCAAGTCTGCAGGGGGAGCAAAACCTAATAAAGTCGTGAGCTCAGTCAGGCAGCACACCAGCAGTCCTGCTAAGCCTCTGTCACCACCCAGGCGTCAACAGGACGAAGAGTGGGAGGAGTTTTAAAGTTCGGTCATCAGTACTGTGATGAATTGATCATGTATCCACGGCGGTAATCCGTTAATGGCCTGATGTTAGAAACGAGCTGCCGATGACTTAACGATTAGGCTAAACCTCGATGACAGAAAAACAGCGTGAATTTGATTTTACCGATCGAGATTTCGATCAAATCCGTGCGCTTGCCAAGGCACGGGCGGGTATTTTTTTAAGCCCACAAAAGCGGGACATGGTGTACAGTCGCATTGCGCGGCGTTTGCGTGCACTCAAGCTGAAAACCTTTGAAGACTATTTGCATCAGTTGGAAGCCAATGAGGACGAGGCGCAGGACTTTATCAACGCCCTGACCACCAATCTGACATCTTTTTTCCGTGAAGCCCATCATTTTGAAATCCTGGCCGAGCAGATGTTAGCGGTGGCTCAACATCATAAGGGGCCTATTCGCATCTGGTCCAGTGCCTGCTCAACAGGCGAGGAAGCCTACTCACTGGCGATGACCGCCATTGAGACGTTTGGCAGCTGGACACCGCCCGTGCGTATTTTGGCCACTGATGTTGATACCAATGTGCTGCATCAGGCAAAACGCGGTATTTATGCCTCTGACCGGCTCAGCAAAATGGACTCTGCACGGATCAAAAGCTTTTTTGTCAAAGGTAAGGGCAAGCATGTTGGAATGGTCAAGGTGCGCAGTCAGGTTCAGGATCTGGTTCACTTTAATGCACTCAACCTCTTGTCTCCCAAGTGGCCAGTGAAGGGGCCATTTGATGCAATTTTTTGTCGAAATGTCATGATCTACTTTGATAAGCCAACCCAGTATCAGGTTTTGTCAAAGTTCAAACCCCTGCTGACTAAACAGGGCCTGCTGTATGCCGGGCACTCTGAGAGCTTTCAGCATGCTGCCGACTTATTTCGACTACAGGGAAAAACGGTTTTCGCACCTGTAGGGAGTTCATCTTAACCGAGGTGGTGTGAGTGGATCAGTCCTCCCAAGAGCCCTTGGGTGAAAGCCTGGGGCCGCAAATCTATCACGACAGCTACTTTGACGTTGAAGCCGTCAAAGTCCTGCCTGGGGAGTACTATGTGACTGCACAGGACAAGCTGATCGTGACGGTGCTGGGAACCTGTGTGGCCGCCTGTATCTATGACCCTCAGCGGGGTGTAGGGGGAATGAGCCACTTCATGCTGCCTTTTGACTACGAGGCAAGCCATCTGATTGATACCTCAATACGTTATGGCAGTCACGCACTTGAGGTTCTGGTCAATCAGCTACTGAAAATGGGCGCTGAAAAAAATCGCCTGGAGGCAAAAGTCTTTGGTGGTGGAGATGTGCTGGCTGCACCCGACAGCCATGTGATTGGAGAGCGTAATGCACGTTTTTTGCTAGATTACCTAAGTGCAGAAAAAATCACTATATCCAGTCAAAGTCTGCTGGGTCGCTACCCACAAAAGGTGTACTTTTTTCCGACCAGTGGACGCGTGCTGGTCAAGAAGTTAAAGCGCTTGAACAACTCAACGATCTTTGATCGGGAAGCGCGTTATTGTGAGCAGCTGTTAAACGTTGAAGTTTCCGGCAATATCGAGCTATTTGGATGAAGCCATGAAGGATGTGATCAAAGTACTGGTGGTTGATGACTCAGCGCTGATTCGAAGCCTGCTGACAGAAATCATCAATCAACAGCCGGATATGCAGGTGGTGGCAGTTGCACCAGACCCGCTGGTTGCTCGTGAGCTGATCAAGCAACATGACCCGGATGTGCTCACTCTGGATGTTGAGATGCCACGGATGGATGGGCTGGATTTTTTAGAACGCTTGATGCGCTTGAGACCCATGCCGGTCTTGATGGTCTCATCCTTGACGGATCAAGGTTCAGAAGTCACTTTACGGGCATTAGAGCTGGGTGCAATTGACTATGTGTCCAAACCCAAGGTGGGGATTGCCCAAGGGTTGAAAGACTATGCGGATGTGATTGCTGAAAAACTTCGTGCATGTGCAGTGGCGAAAATTCGCCCTAAAACCCAGCAGCGTCAGCAGGCTCAAGCACAGCAACGAGCGGCTTCAGTGGCGGCCAGTTTGCAGCAGGTGCGTTATGCGTCAACCGAGAAGGTGATTTTTGTTGGGGCATCAACGGGTGGAACCGAAGCGGTCAAAGACTTTTTGATTGACTTGCCCGCGGATATGCCGGCAATCCTGATCACTCAGCATATGCCGGAAAACTTTACACGCACTTTTGCACAAAGGTTAGACGGATTATGTGTACTCAAAGTGAAAGAAGCAGTGCATAATGAAAGAGTTTTGCCGGGGCATGTTTATATCGCACCAGGCAATCAACATTTAGAGATTCGACGCAGTGGTGCAAATTACATGACTCGTTTAACCAGTGATGCTCCCGTCAATCGGCATCGTCCTTCAGTGGATGTGCTGTTTGATTCTGCCGCTCACTATGCGGGGCATAATGCGGTAGGGGTCATTTTAACGGGAATGGGAAAAGATGGTGCTGCAGGTTTGTTACGGATGAAGCAAGCCGGTGCATACACCTTGGCTCAGGATGAGGCCAGCTGTGTTGTTTATGGAATGCCCAAAGAGGCGGTTGCGCTGGGTGCGGTGGATCAGGTGTTGCCTTTAACTGATTTGCCCGGCTGTGTGATCCGTCACCTGGGCCAAAGAGTCAATAGGGTTTAAGGAAGGGGAAGGAAGTGATGAAAAAAGTCCTGCTGCTGGGTCTGCTCGGTTTGTTACTGGCTGCCGGGGTGATTTGGGGTGAAGGGGTTCCTCATTGGCTCTTAAGTCTGCTGCTGTTGCTTGGTTTTGCCTTGGGGCTGGGTTTTCCTAGTGCCCAGCCTGAAACTGCCGATGAGCTTTCTCAAAATAAAGCACCGGCCAAACCCAGTGTGACTGAAGATGCCTTGCAAAAAGACTACTCACGTTTAAGTGAAACCATCAGCGAAGTGGTGGGTGAGTCATTGAGCGATTTGGATTCTCTGCAACGCATGCAGAACGATGCCCTGTCTACGCTGAGTGCCTCTTTCAATCAGTTAAAGGCTGACCTGGACCAGCAACAGACTTTGGTTGGTAATTTGCTTTATGGTGAAAAAACCGAAGCTCAGACGGGGGACTCATCGCAAGATCACATGCATAATTTTGCCGAGCAAACACTGGAAACGCTCAACAACTTTGTTGAGTCATCGGTTCAGACCAGTGCTGACTTGATGGAAATGCTGGAACGGGTTTCTACCCTGTCTGAAGGCATGCCAGATCTGATGGCCGCCTTGGGAGATATCGATAATATCGCTGAACAGACCAATTTGCTGGCTTTGAATGCGGCCATTGAGGCGGCCAGGGCTGGGGAGCACGGCCGGGGTTTTGCCGTTGTTGCTGACGAAGTTCGCAGCCTATCCAACCGCTCTGCGGAGTTCAGCCGAACCATTCAGCAAAACCTGAAAACAATGAATAAGCGGATTACCAGCCTAGTCGATGATGTCAGTAAGATCGCATCACAGGATATGAGCTTTATTCTGAATGCCAAAAAGGAAGTGGAGGCAGCGATACAGTTGCTACTCCAAAAAGCAGAAAGTGATCAGCGTGTCACCGAGGAGCTGGAATCTTTGTCGCAAACCCTGTCGTCTGCCCTCTACGATGCTATGCGGGCAATGCAGTATGAAGACATGAGCAGTCAAACCATTCAGCATACGGTATCAGAGCAAAATCACCTGCTCATGCTGGTTGAAGCCCTGAAGCAGGGGGCAGATGATCCACAACAGTTTCACGCGCTGCTCAAAGAGACCGTCGAAGAGTATCAGTCACAAAGAAAAGAGCGGCGTTCTAATCCGGTCTCAAGTCAATCCATGGATAGTGGCGATATTGACCTTTTTTAGTTAATTCTGGAGCTCCTATGTCGAATGTTGGTGTTGTCATCATTCCGGAAAAGTTTGATTTCAACTTTCACAGTCAGTTTTCAAAGCAAACCGATGTGTTGATCGATGACCCTCAGGTTCATGTGATCAGCTTAAATTTTTCTGCCACTCACTATCTGGACAGCTCGGCGTTAGGGATGGTGGTGTATCTCCATAAAAAGGCCTCCGCGGCGAATAAAAAGGTCGTTATTTCAAATGCCTCGGGTGTGGCAGAAGAAATCTTGCGGGTTGCCAATATACAGCGGTTGATCGACATTGTATGAATCTGGTTGCTGAGCCTTCGGCAAGCATCAGTGCCTTGATTGTAGAGGCTGATGCAGGCTTGCTTGAAGCCTATCAGCAGACCTTGCCTCCGCAAGGAATTCATCTGACGGGTGTGTCCAGCCTTGCAGAGCTTGAGTGGTTGCTTCAGGCCGGACATGCCTATGATGTGCTGATCGTCGATCTTGGCAAAACAGATGCGAGTGAACGCCTGGACTGGTTGATCAGCCTGCTGGGGCCACAAGAGCTGGATAAGGCCCCGGTCATTTTGCTAGGTGATACTCAAGACAACCTATTGCTTGAGCGCTTTCAGGTGTGGGGCGGTACGGACTTTTTGCGCCTGCCGGTCGCGCCGGGTTTCCTGGCCATGAAAACTCGCATGGCTATCGAGAGTCATCGAACATTACAGACGTCCAACGATCAAAAAAAGCAGCTTGAAAAGCTGCTGCATGACACCCGCCGTGAAGGCGAAATGGCCTCGTATATTTTTTATAGTAATCTGCTGGATCAAAATACAGACTCCATTCGCGGCTTTAATCGTTATATCAACGGCTGCACTGATTTTTGTGCCGACCTGGTGCTGGCGCGCTTCTCGCCCTCGGGCAGTGTCTTTGTTTTGCATGCCGATGCGATGGGGCATGGACTTTCAGCCACCATTACTCTGTCCGATTTGGTTGATGTGTTTCACTCCATGGTCAACAAGGGGTATGCCTTGCCCATGATCGTGCGTGAAATGAACCGCAAACTCCATGCGAAGTTACCGCCGGATCGATTTCTGGCTGCTGCTTTGATTGAAATAGATATTCAGCATGAGCAGATCAGTGTCTGGAATGGAGGCATGCCACCGGTTCAACTGCTGAACCGAAAAGGCGAAGTGGACAGCCTGTTTGAATCACGCAATATGGCACTGGGGATTTTAGATACCCTGGCGTTTGACTCTTCGGTTGAACGTCTACCCTTACCGCACGAGGGAGCGCTGTTTGGCTGTAGTGATGGCGTGCTGGATCAGCGCAATGAGCTGGGGGATGCGTTTGGTATGCCGAGATTGCTCTCGGTGCTAATGCGGAATGCCGCGGGTGGTTTGACCGGGGCGCTGGTTTCTGAACTTAAGAACTTCAGTGGGTTGCCCAGTTTTGATGACGATGTGTCTTTTTACTATGTGCATTTTCATGAGTTGATTCACTTTCTGGAGCAGCGCCAGTTTGCTTCACAGGGGCGATACCGGCAATTTGAAATCGCTCCATTTGACTGGTCTTTGACCTTACAGGGTGG
Source organism: Marinospirillum sp. (assembly GCA_007116865.1). GTDB lineage: Bacteria > Pseudomonadota > Gammaproteobacteria > Pseudomonadales > Halomonadaceae > Marinospirillum. The sequence goes on from SKHR01000249.1 coordinate 7,213, forward strand.
GCAGATCGTCGCCCAGGAATTACCTGCAATGGCCAATGAGTTTTTACGTGAGATGGGGTTGAATCAGCCCTTTTGCCAGCGGGCCTTCACGGTGATCAGTGAGCTGATCAATAACGCAGTGGATCACGGTTTGTTGGGCCTGTCTTCGGATATTAAAGCGGATCCGGAAGGTTTCAGTGAGTATTTTGTTCTGCGAGACAAAATGCTGCGCCAGTTAAAGCCAGATGCCTGGCTGAGTGTTTCACTGCGCTGGCAAAATGATCGTAGTCGAACCTGTTTGCATGTCTGTATTGATCACAGTGGCGAAGGCTTTGATGTTGAGCGGGTGATGAACCGGCCCAAAAATGAGCTGTCTGGACGAGGCCTGATCTTGATTCAGAAGCTGGCAGCACGTTTAGACTACGAAAATGAAGGGCGCAGGGCGCTTGTGATTTTGGAGTAACATCATGGACTTTGATCTCGACAAGCATTTCGCGCTATCGACCTATTATGACCGTCACTTTGACGTGCAGGCGGTCAAGGTGCTGCCGGGTGAGTATTTTGCCACCGATGCAGATGAAATGGTTGTGACGGTTTTGGGCTCCTGTGTATCGGTCTGCTTAAGGGACCATTACTCTGGTATCGGTGGGCTCAACCACTTTTTGTTGCCCCATGACCGCTCGGCAGATGCTTCGCCTTTGACTGAGTCTGCACGCTATGGGGTGTACGCAATGGAGTTGTTGATCAACCATCTGCTCAAGCTTGGCGCCAATCGACGCCGCTTGGAAGCGAAAGTGTTTGGTGGTGGGCAGGTGATCCGCGACTTCACTTTTGCCAATGTCGGTGAACGCAATGTGCAGTTTGTGATGGATCACTTAAAAAATGAAGGGATTCCAGTGGTGGCCAAGGATGTGCTGAATATCTATCCTCGTAAGGTGCATTTTTTTCCGCAAACTGGGCGAGTCATGTTGAAGAAAATCAGCAGTCTGCATAACCGGACGCTGATTGACCGTGAAAGCCGCTACCTCAAGCAGGTTGAGCACAAACCTGAGGTGGGTGAGGTGGATCTGTTCTAACGGAAGGGTCACACCTGAAGGGTCAGCTGTATCCACTGGCCCTGAGGATCGATTTCAAGTCCATCCACCTGACTGAAAAGCTTTTCCTGACTGATCGGGCTCAAGTGAATTGGAAACACGCCATTGTGTGCTAAATGCAGAGTCAACGTCTGAGCCCTGCCTTCTAGGCTCAATTCGATCCAGGCGTCATCACTGAGCTGTTCAAGTGCTTGCTGTTTTTGTCGGTGGTAGGCATCAAGCGCTTCGGCTGAGCTGGTTTCAAAACGCGCCGGCAACCCCAGCAGATTTTTATCCAGCGTTTTATGAGTCAACTCTACGACCAGCGTAAACACCCGTTCTTTTAAGCATTCATCACACTTGAGTGTCTGTAAGAAATCGTGAGACAGGGTGGCGATTCGGTGGTTGAGCAATTGTCGACCCTGAAGGCGTATCTGCCAATAAAAAGGCGGCAGGGAGGAGGCTTGGTTTGAAGGGTTTTCTTGTTGCTGGCAGGCATCGGGTGCCTGCTTGATTGCCGCCAAATCTACCAGACAGAAGGAAATATCATCGCCAATTGGAAGGTGTTGCCGATGATCTTCAACGGCAGTGATCAGTGAGTCAATCAACTGGTATGGCTGAGTTTGATCCAGTAGCTCATAAACCCGTGTTTGGCCTAAGGGCTGGTCATTTTCATTGACCTGCTCAATCAGTCCATCGCTAAAGCAAAATAAAAAGCCTTGAGGCGGTAAGAAGCAGCGCACTGGCGTGGCATCAAACTGTTTGTGATCGAGAATGCCCAGCGCCATGTGCTGAGATGTGAAGCCTTGCTCAACCTTGCCGGAGGCCGAGATCAACAGGGTTTCCGGCATACCACCATTCCATAGCAGCATTTCCTGATGGCGTATGTCGATTTCAATCAAGGTGGCTGCTACAAACCGATCATCGGGAAGGTCATTGACCAAACGGCTATTCATCTCCGTGATAATGCTTTGCAGAGCATGCCCTTTGCTCACCATGGAGTCAAAAATATTGATGATCGGCATGATGGTGATGGTTGCAGTGAGTCCATGCCCGGTTGCGTCTGCGATCAAAACAAAAACACTGCCGGAAGGGGAGCGGCGGGTCAGAATAATGTCACCACTGAAAACCCCCGAAGGGCGAATCAGATGTGAAACACCGGCTGGGCATTGAGCATTTTTATCGATCAGGTGCTTGTACAGAATGTTGGCAGCCATCTGATTTTCGCGTTCACTTTGACTGATGGCCTGTTCCAGCTTCAAGGTATAGCTATTGATGACACGAGCAGCCCCCAGCAGGTTGATCAGTGGGATCAACAGGGCGTCAACTGCAAGTCGAACCTGTGGGTTGGTCAATGCTGAAGCATGAAAGCACAGCCCCAAAATACCACCGACCCTAGGTTCATCCAGAAGAATCAGGCTGGTATTGCTGGCCTGGGGTTGGAACTCCGGAGGCAGAGCTTCTCTTTCGCTGCTCAGACTGTGATGCAGTCTCAGTAAGGGCCAATCGTGACAGGGGTGCTGGTGGTTTTTTATCTGTTGGTCGAAACAGATGCTCATTTGCGCTTCCTGCAAAGACTGCAAGTCTGCACTGGCCGGTCGTGCCCAGATCGTATTGAGTTCTAGCTGATGGTTACGAGCAAATAAAATACTGCAAAAATCGAAGGGCAGCTTTTTGTGAATGTCTTCTAATACTTCCAGCGTGTACTCTGCCCAGTGTTGGATATGGGCATTACGAATGATCAGGCTGCTGAGCAGGTCGTTACGAAACTCGAGTGCATCCTTATCGATCAATACCTTCTCTAGCTGGCGAGTCAGTCGATTGACATTCTGGTAAACCAGGTTGAGTTCTTTGAAGCCGGATGAATAAGAGTGCTGATTGAAGCGATGCAGGTCATCCAGATTGGTTATTTGTTCAATTTGTGCCTGAAAGTTGGCCACGGAGCGATTGATTCGACGCGAAGCCTGGTGTGAAAGCCAGCCAGCAAACACTAAAAAAACCAGCGAGATGGCAATGAAGCTGGCAATGTAGGTGAAGCGAACCTGAGCGCTGACCGAAGGCGGCTCGATATCGAGAGCCATCAACGGAAACTCACGATCCAGTTGAATGGCAAAAAACTGAGTTTGTTCGGCCATCAGGCGCTCATAGAGCAGTGAGGAGACGGTCGCTACCCCTAAAAAGACCGTCAGACTACTGACGAAGACCGCGACAAAGATATACCAGCGTAACGAGACTTGTGAGGGGCGAAGTAAACGCAAAAGACACCTAGTCGACTCAAGTAAAAGACCTTGATTGTGCGCACTTTAGTAGCAGGTGTCCAGCGGTTTTGTCGGAGTGGGTCAGGCCGCCTGTGGGGCGGCCCGGGTCTACGAATCAAACAGGAAACAGGCCGGAAAGACGGGTGGCCAACATCATGTCGCCTTCGGCTTTGAGTTTGCCCGCCATGAAGGCTTGCATGCCATCTTCTTCACCGGTCAGGACGTTTTTAAAGGTTTCCTTGTCCATGATCAGAGTGACAGAGGGGTCGTCATGCTCACCGGCAAGGATTTCACACTGGCCGTCACGCACGATGACGTGATAGGGCTCGGCATCGGTGATTTGAAACTGGAACACTTCATCCATGCCGCTGGCGGCAGAAGCATCAAAACGGGTTTGCATGCCTTCGATGATTGAGGTGACGTCTGTCATAGCTGACTCCTGTTGTTGAATTTGTCTGGAGTCAGGAGCATATTTTAAACGGTTGTTTTAATCAAGCGCTGGAAGCGGACTTATGTCTTGGTTGCACAGTACATCTGGTGAAGTGTACGGATCACCTGCTGGGCTTCCTCTCCACAGAGCGAGTAGAAAATCGTTTGTGAACAGCGGCGGGTCTTTACCAGTCCGTCACGGCGAAGAATTGCCAGGTGCTGAGATAATGCTGACTGGCTGAGATCCAGACAGGCATTGAGCTCGCTGACCGACATTTCACGGCCATCCAGGTGGCAGAGAATCATCAGACGATTTTCATTTGCCAGGGCTTTGAGCAGGGTGGTTGCCTGCTGGGCATTGTTTCGAAGTTCTTCCATCGGGGTGGGAGCCGATTCAGCCATTAGAGTTATCCTTCATCCCATGGGTCTTAGCGAGTGTGATTTTACCAGTGGGTGAGTATATATCACACATGCGACAAAATGTCACCGAGTGCGCGGGTTTGGTCTTTTTAAGGGGCGAGATTGTCAGCAATCCTGTGATTGTGCATTAAAGGCTGATACAGGGTGAAAATGCCTGCATCACTCAATCAGTGCGCCTTTTGTAGTAGTTTCAATCCGGGTCGCTTGCTTTAGAGTAGCGGTCAGATCAACCGGAAGTGTTGACACCTGATTGTGAATAACTCCAACAAGCAGAGGCAAAACATGACTTATCAGACGGAATATCAACGCTCGATCAATGAGCCGGAAGCCTTTTGGCGTGATCAAGCCCAACACCTGCCCTGGTACAAGGCGCCGAGTCAGATTTTAAGTCAGGATGAGCAAGGCACGTGGCGCTGGTTTGCCGATGGTGAGATGAATACCAGCTACTGTGCACTGGATTATCATGTTGAAAATGGCCGCGCTGATCAGGTTGCGGTGATTTACGATTCACCCGTCACCGACACCAAATCCAAATTGACCTACCGCCAGGTGCGGGATCAGGTCGCGGCGTTTGCCGGTGGCCTGCGTCAGTTGGGCGTTGAAAAGGGTGACCGTGTGGTGATTTACATGCCCATGGTGCCCGAAGCGCTGATCGCCATGTACGCCTGTGCGCGTCTGGGTGCGGTTCATTCAGTCGTTTTTGGTGGCTTTGCGCCCAACGAGCTAGCTGTGCGGATTGAAGACGCCAAGCCTAAGGTCATCGTTTCTGCCTCTTGCGGCATTGAAGTCGCCAAAGTGATTCCTTACAAAGGACTGCTGGATGATGCGATTGATCAGTCCAGCCACAAGCCTGATCACTGCGTGATTCTGCAGCGTCCCCAGCAAACCTGTGAGTTGCAAGATGGCCGTGATCATGAATGGGAAAGTGTGATCAAAAGCGCAGAGCCTGCTGATCCCGTGCCCGTCAAAGCTACAGACCCTCTGTATATCCTTTACACCTCCGGCACCACGGGCAAACCCAAGGGTGTGGTGCGTGACAATGGGGGGCATGCTGTGGCGCTGAAGTACAGCATGAAAACCGTTTACGGCATCGATCCGGGTGAAGTCTTCATGGCGGCCTCGGATGTTGGCTGGGTGGTCGGTCATTCTTATATCGTGTATGCCCCCTTGCTGGCGGGTTGTACCACCGTGGTCTATGAAGGCAAGCCGGTGAAAACTCCGGATGCCGGCGCTTTCTGGCGCTTGATTGAAGAGTATCAAATCAAGGGGTTCTTCACGGCGCCCACGGCTTTTCGTGCCGTGAAAAAAGAAGATCCCGAAGGCAAGTTGCTGGCTCAGTACAACATCACCAGCCTGAAAACCCTGTTTCTGGCGGGTGAGCGCCTGGATCCACCGACCTACCACTGGCTGAATGAACTGCTGCCCGTGCCGGTCATTGACCACTGGTGGCAAACTGAAACCGGTTGGGCGATTGCGGGCAATATGATGGGCTTGGATCCAGCCGAGCCGAAGGCCGGTTCGGCGACCTTCCCAACCCCGGGTTTCAACGTGCAGATTCTGGATACCCAGGGTCAGCAAGCAGCGGCAGAAGAAGAGGGCAGTGTAGTCATTAAACTGCCCATGCCGCCCGGATGTCTGGTCAGTGTCTGGGGTGATCATGCGCGTTATCACAGCTCCTACATGGCCGCCTTCCCTGGCTACTACCTGACTGGAGATGGTGGCAAGTTTGATGATGAGGGGTATCTGTTCATCATGGGGCGTACCGACGATGTCATCAACGTGGCTGGTCACCGCCTGTCAACCGGTGAAATGGAAGAGATTGTTGCCTCGCATCCTGGTGTGGCGGAGTGTGCGGTCATCGGTGTGGCTGACGAGCTCAAAGGCCAACTGCCAGTCGGTCTGGTCATCACCAAGGATGGCTGGGAAGGGGACCCTGAAACCCTGGAAGCGGAGCTCGCCGCTCTGGTGCGCAAAGAAATTGGCGCCATTGCCTGTTACCGCAAAACCCTGGTGGTTGATCGTTTGCCCAAAACCCGCTCTGGTAAGATCCTGCGTAAAATCCTGCGCAGCATCGCTGATGGCAAGGAATATCAGATTCCTTCCACCATTGATGATCCCGCCAGCCTGGGTGAGATCGAAGAGGCCATGAAGGGGCAGGGTATCGTTCAGTCCTGATCGATTGGATCAACCCCTGACGGTCTGAATGCAAGGGCGTGCTTGAAAAAGTACGCCCTTGTTGTTTGTTTTGGCCAGCCACTGTTGGTCGGTGGTCTGGCTGTCTTGTCTTGTTTTGGCACAGTGGTGTAAAATCCACGTCCCATTCATCAGGGTTCCCTCACCCCCTGTCATCAAAAAGGATCGCTCATGTTGGCACTTTCTTCTGCGCAGTTTCGCAAAGCACTCATCTGGCTCTCTTTGTTACATATCCTGATCATTGCCGCGAGCAATTATCTGGTTCAATTCCCTTTTGAAGTCTTCGGGCTTTATAACACCTGGGGCGCGTTTACCTTTCCATTTATCTTTCTGGCAACGGATCTGACGGTGCGTATTTTTGGCAAGCAGCTGGCCAGACGGATCATTTTTGCGGTGATGTTCCCTGCGTTGTTGTTGTCCTATCTGGTGTCCGTGATCTGGGTCGATGGAAGGTTCGTCGGTCTGGAGGGGTTGAGCGAACTGGATCTGTTCGTGGCGCGGATCGCGCTGGCCAGCTTTATGGCCTACTGCCTGGGCCAATTGCTGGATATCAAGGTGTTTGACCGTTTGCGCCACCTATCTGCCTGGTGGATCGCACCGGCGGCATCGACCCTGCTGGGCAATGCGCTGGATACCCTGGTGTTCTTCTCTTTGGCTTTTTATGCCAGTCCCGATGCCTTCATGGCAGCGCATTGGCCACAAATTGCTCTGGTGGATTATGGCTTTAAGCTGACCATCAGCCTGGTGTTTTTCTTGCCCGCTTACGGGGTGATTCTGCATCAGCTTCAACAGCGTTTGCTGCGCGTCAATCCAGCGCCTCTGTCATCCTGATCCGGTTTGCCATCAGATAGTGATGGCATCCGACGGCGGGTTCTTGGCATAATCCTTGGCAAACAGGCTTGCGAAGGAGAGGTTTGAATGAGTGTTCTGGCTCACCAGCGTTACGGACAAGGGCAGCCCTTGGTTGTCACCCACGGGCTTTTCGGCAGCGCCGATAATTGGCGCTCTCAGGCGCGTATCTGGAGTGATCATCTGGCGGTTTGGTGTCTGGATTTGCGCAACCATGGACGCAGTTTTCACTCCATGGGCATGAGTTACACCGCTCAGGCTGAAGATATTCTGCGCTGGATGGATCAGGAAGACATCGAAAAGGCCAGCTTCCTGGGGCACTCCATGGGTGGCAAGGCGGTGATGGAGCTGGCACAACGCTGCCCAAGCCGCGTAGAGCGCCTGATTCTGGCTGATATCGCTCCTTTATCCTATGCCCATAGTCATCAATCAGTTTTGGCTGGCTTGCGTGCGTTGCACCAGGAAGAGCCCTGGCACGAGCGACGTCTGGCGGATCAGCGTTTAGCTGATTTTGTTGATGATGTGCAAACCCGGTTATTTTTGCTGACCAACCTGATCAAAACTGAAGACGGCTTGCGTTTACGCCTTGGTATTGAAGAAATCGATCGTGATTATTCAGCCATCATTGACGCACCGCCTGCGGTGAAAGAGGGCGGCGTGTTTGATGGGCCAACCCTGGCAATTCGTGGCACCCAATCGGATTATGTGCCTGATGAGTGCTTGCCTGCCTTTCGTCAGGCGTTTCCGGCCTTGTCGGTGGTTGATTTACAGGCTGGGCACTGGCTGCACGCCGATCAGGCTGCTGCGTTTGCTCAGGCTGTTTTAGATTTCATGGTGGATTAAGGTGTCTCAGGTCACCAGCTTTGACTGGGCCAGCCTGCTGGCTGAGCAGCCATTGTTGCCCTTGTGGCAGCCTACAGCGGATACCCCCTTGCAGGATTGGGCTGAGCATCTGGCGAAGGCGGGCTATCGGGCAGTAGAAATTCCCTTGCGTGATCCCTTTGCCTGGAAAGCCCTGGCTCAGCTTAAGCAGGCGCCGGTGTGTTTGATCGCCGGCAGTGTGACTCAGTTGGCGCAGCTGGATCGACTGGTGGATCTGGGTATCAGTCTGGCGGTTTCGCCCGGATGGAACCTTGCTTTGGCTCAGGCTGCACGTGAGCGTGGAATCCGGCTGCTACCTGGGGTGATGACAGCGAGCGAGGCTATGCAAGCGCAAATGGCCGGTTTTAACCGGGTTAAGTTTTTCCCGGCGGCGGCCATGGGTCGAGATTATTTTCAGGCACTGCGGGCACCTTTTCCTGAGCTGGGCTGGGTGCCAACCGGCGGGTTGAATGCACAGAATCTGGCGAACTGGCTGGCTTTGCCCGGTGTGGCTGGTGTCGGAGGCAGTTGGATGATGAGCAGCCAGGAAGCCGCCACTCAGGCTTTGCAGCAAGTGAATCAATGGCGAGGTGATTGATGCCAGGGGGACGGAGTGTCAACCAGGATTTCAAAACCCGGCGCTTGCGTGCGGTGGCAGAGGATGTGCGCAGTGGGGCAACTTCTCTGGCCTGCAAAGCACTGGAAGACCTGATTGACTATACCGATGCGGTGAAGGTCGATGAAGTGACCGAGCTGATCAATGAGTTACGTGATCTGGCCAGCCAGATGCAACTGGCTCGACCGGCTCAGGCGGCATTACAAAATGCGTTAGAGCGCTGGATGGAGGCCTTGGCGTCTGTGTCGCCATTAGAATTGCCTCAAGCCCGGCGTAAAACAGCCGCCATGGCAGACCGCTTGATCGAAGAGTTGCGCCTGGCGCAGAGCGGCACTATCGAGGCAGCCTTTTCACTGATTTCCGAGGGCACGCGAATCATGGTGCTGGGGATGAGTGCTCAGGTGCTGGGCGTGTTCAATGCCTGTCATCAAAGTGGTCGCAAAGTGGAGGCGATCATTTGTGAGGCGCGCCCTGGCATGGAAGGACGCAAAATGGCACGTGCACTCAATAAGATGGCGATATCAGCTCAGTTTATTTCCGAAGCGCAGATACCCGCTTTAATGAGTGAAGCTGATCTGGTGATCACCGGTGCTTGCCAGGTTTGTCATGATGGCTCAGTGGTGGCCAAGGTAGGCAGTCGCCTTTTAGCACTGGCGGCGCAGGATGCGGCCGTGCCTTTTTGGGTGCTGGCAGAAAGTTTTAAACACAGTGTGTGTGCACCGGATGCAGTTGAAATGGAAGAAATGCCCGTGGATGAGCTTTATCTGGACCCGCTGGCGGGGATTCAGGTGCGCAATATTTATACCGATCTGGTGCCAGCGCGACTGGTTTCACGCTGGGTCAATGAGCAGGGTGCCCAAACCGACTTTCGCTCGCTGAGTCTGGAGCCGCAGCTGCCCTTGCTGTAAGTTGCTTAAATTTTCCCATCACGCAAAAAATTGCCGATTTGAAGCGGTTATAAATCGCTTTTTGCCGGTTTTTTTCCTTTTTGGTGCTTTCTAATCCCCTGTTTTGCTGGCTTTGCCTTATTTCACGCAATGATTTGCGCAAATAATTTTGTTTGCAAATCAATTTGCATTTGCGCGGAGTTTTGACTAAGGTTTGAGGCAGGTCAAACAAGAGGATTGAATGTGGCGCCAAGAACGCTGGAAGAACTCAAGCGACGTTTGCAAAAGCTCAATGCACCAGACAGTGACTGGAAGCTGGGTAAGCGTGCGCAAGCGGCTTTAACTCAGATGATGGATGACCCTGATCAGGTCGCGGTGGCCTCCATTTCGACTTTGGCGCAGCAGGTGGGGGTCAATGCATCGACCTTGAGCCGTCTGGTTCGGCGCCTGGGTTTTGACAGCTTTGCGGCGTTTCAGTGGTTGTTTCGTAACCATGTGGCACGCGCGAGTCGCACCAGTTTTTATAGCGATCTGGCCGGTCAGCTGCTGGACGATAATGATGAAGCGGATCTGTCGGCTTCGGTTGCCTTGATGACTCAGGTGGCTGAAGAAGAAACTGGCAATATCGCACAGATGATCAAAAACCTGGATCAAACCGCCCTGGATCGCTGTGTGAGCCTGTTGACTCAAGCACCCAGGGTTCGCGTCTATGGCCTGCGTCAGGCTTATACCATGGCCAA
>SKHR01000222.1 GCA_007116865.1 Marinospirillum sp.
GCACTGACACAGGCGTTTGAGCAGGGTTTGATCTGCGATGCCCTGATCAGCCAGTCTCAGCGCCAGGCGCAAACGCTTTGGGCGATGCGTGAGGATGTCGATGGTTTGGTGCAGATGATGAATCCCTTGCTGTCTTATGATGTCAGTTTGCCGCTGCAAGCGATGGAGGGTTATGTGCAGCAGGTTGAACAGGCTTTGGCTGAGCGCTGGGGAGATCAAGCTCGCTGTGTGGTCTTTGGCCATCTGGGTGATGGCAATCTGCATGTGCTGGTCAGTGTCGGATCAAGCGATGCGGTGGAACACAAGGCTGTCTCTGAGCGGGTTTATGCGCCACTCAAAGCACTGGGTGGCAGTGTGTCTGCTGAACATGGTATCGGCCTGGAAAAACGCGATTACCTGGCCTGGTGTCGTGGTGAGGCAGAAATCGCCTTGATGCATCAGCTCAAACAAACTCTGGATCCTCAGCACCTGCTCAATCGTGGCAAGGTATTGAAGGCGACTTGATCGCATCCAGCAGCAGATTGCGTGGCGTTAACTGTGGATCACAAAAGCAGCCTAAGCGGGTGATATAACCCGCTTCTTCAAGCGCCAGCTGATAATCGCGTACTAACCAGATTTCCAGTGGGCGGCGAAAACAATGGCGCAGTAGTTCGAGTCGTTCAATCCGAGCCAGCTGCTGCCAGCCTTGTGCTTCTGCCTGGCTTCGATGTGTTGCCGGGGTTTGTCGGGCCGACTGGGCATCAGCCCAGGCCACGAAGGCATTGAAGTCCTCACTGGCCAGGCTGGCGGGTGCTGAGGCCAGCGCAAAACGCGCCGGATACAATGAAAAATAACCCAAGCGCCAAGCTCTGAGGCGTCGCCGCTGACGGGTCTGGCGTGCGGCAGCAGTTGCGGTTTGCTGGACGGCCAGACGCAGTAAAGACCAGGGGAGCGGGCGTTGCAGCTGGGTCTGAGCGGCCTGTCGGGACAGGGGTTGCCAGTCAGGTGTTTCAGCAAACAGGGAATAACAGCAGGGAGAGAAGCTGAGTCGAGGGGCTTGCTGGGCGATGCCCTGTTGCAGTAGACGCCGGTGCAGGCCTCCGCAGGCATGCAGAGCCACCCAGTGGTGGGCCTGGGGCAAAACCAGCAGTGGATCAAGCACATCCTGTTGCTTTAATGCAACACCATGGCCTTGCTGCTGCATCCAGGCCAGGCCTTTGTGAACCAGGGCCGCATCCCAATCCAACCCGGTCACGGATTGCTCACTGGCCTGATGCAGGGTCGCGGCCAGGTGACCGGCCCCACAACACCAGTCAACTAAAGGGCGATCCAGCGGCTTTAGACTGCCGGTCAGTGCTCCGGCTTGCAGACGCTTGCGTCCAGGCATACCGCTCGCGGCGGATTCGGGCAGAGCGGCTGACTCGCCACTCAGGTCATCCATCTGGATCAATTCCACACCGGCGGCCAAATCCGGCAGCCAGGAAGTCAGCGACTCGGCCAGTGCCAGGGGTGCCGGTTGAAACTGGCTGAGTGAGGCATCATCCAGCGCCAGCAACCACTGATACAACTCGGGATGGTTTTTAGCCCAGGCAGGCTCTGGTTCATTGAAGGGAACACTCGACCAGAAGGGTTCATGCGCTTTCAGCCAGTGATCCAAGCGCTGCCAGGCAGCAAACCCAGGGGTCGCACCCATCAGAACTGAAACTCACTCCATACCGGCGCGTGATCCGAGGGTTTATCCATGGCACGGATCGGATAATCGATGCCGCTGGCACAACAAAAGGGAGCCAACCCTTGACTGGCCAGTAACAGATCAATGCGCAGGCCGCGTTTAGGCGTGTCTTCAAATCCCTTGCTGCGATAGTCAAACCAGCTGTAAAAATCGGTGCTGTCGGGGTAGTGAGCCCGATAGGTGTCAATCAGGCCCCAGTCCAACAGGCGTTGCATCCATTCACGCTCTTCGGGTTGGAAGCTGGTTTTTCCAGTTTTCAACCAGCGGACTCGGTTGGCCTCGCCAATGCCGATGTCCAGGTCGGTGGTGGAAATATTAAAGTCGCCCACAACCAGAATGCGCTGATCCGGCGAATAGTCGTTTTCTAAACACTGCTGCAATTGTTGATAAAAGCGACGTTTGGCCGGGAATTTGATTTCATGTTTGATGCTTTCGCCCTGAGGGAAGTAACCGTTGAAAAGGATCAGCGGTTTGCCATCAGAACACCGGTGTTCAGTGATGATCATGCGTCGCTGGGCCAGCTCATCGTCATCCGCAAAGCCTTTTTGGCTGCTGAGCGGAGGTGTTTTCATCAGGGTTGCAACGCCATAGTGGGTTTTCTGACCATGAAAAACCACGTGATAACCCAGGGCTTCAACCGTTTCTAAGGGAAAGTCCGGGTCATTGACCTTGGTTTCCTGCAGCGCAATGATGTCGGGCTGATGGCTGTCGATCAGCACTTCAAGCTGATGAAAGCGTGCGCGCAGGCTGTTGATATTAAAGCTGACTATCTTCATGGCAGAGTCCAGTTTTGAACAAAATAAAAGCGGCTTGGCTGGCGCAGCATCCTAGCACACTCCGGCCCCCTGGCTCACCCTTTAACCCGGCTCCTAGCCCAGTCGGGTTGCGATGGTTTACCCTTTGGCGGCATGCGTTTAGAATGACCCACTTGATCAATCAGCCTCTGAGTCGCTGCGGTAACAGGATAGAACACCCCATGAGTATTAAATCAGATCACTGGATTCGCCGTATGGCGGCTGAAAAAGCCATGATAGAGCCATTTGAAGCCGGTCAGATTCGTGAAAAAGATCAGCACAAAATCATCTCTTATGGCACGTCCAGCTATGGTTATGATGTTCGCTGTGCGGATGAGTTTAAGGTTTTCACCAATATCAATTCCAGCATTGTTGATCCCAAAAACTTTGACGATAAAAGTTTTGTTGAGATCCAGGGCGACCGCTGCATCATTCCACCCAACTCTTTTGCCCTGGCGCGAACGGTTGAGTACTTTCGTATTCCGCGTGATGTGCTTGTGGTCTGTCTGGGCAAAAGCACCTACGCCCGCTGTGGCATCATTGTCAATGTGACGCCCTTAGAGCCTGAGTGGGAAGGGCATGTGACCCTGGAGTTTTCCAACACCACGCCGCTGCCTGCGGTGATTTACGCCAATGAAGGCGTGGCGCAGATGCTGTTTTTTGGCGGTGATGAGGTCTGTGATGTGTCTTACAAGGACCGAGGCGGTAAATATCAGGGACAGCGCGGAGTGACGCTACCCAGAACCTAGCGTTCAAAGCAGTTTTTGGTCAGATCTGAAAAAGGGGCTGAATCGATGCGATTCGGCCCCTTTTACTTGTTTGGCTCAGGCGTTGGCGACTGCCGGTTCATCATTGATCTGAGCGACCGGTTCAGCCAGTTTTAGTGTGCTCAGGGTATGCTTGCGCACCCGCTTCAGCAAGGCCTGATCCTGAACCAGTGACTCACCGTAAGACGGGATCATCTGCTTCAATCGTGCACGTCCGGCTTCGGAATTCAGTAAGGTCGGGAAGGCTTTTTCGAGCACATCTAACATGGCCTGCACGGAAGTCGAAGCACCGGGGGAGGCACCCAATAGGGCAGCCAGACTTTTGTTCTCAGATACAATGACTTCCGTACCAAACTCCAGCTTACCACCGCCTTTTTCATCTTTTTTGATGATCTGCACGCGCTGCCCGGCAATCGAGAGTTGCCAGTCTTCGTCCTTGGCTTCTGGGAAGTAGCGACGCAGTGACTCTACCCGTGCGGTTTGGCTTTGCAAGGACTCGGCGATCAAGTAACGGGTTAGGTCCAGGTTGTTGACGCCAACCGACATTAACGGACGCAGGTTGCTGGCGCTGACCGAGCGCACCAGATCAAAGTAGGAGCCTTGTTTGAGAAACTTGGTGGTGAATCCAGCAAAGGGGCCGAACAACAAGGCTTTTTTGCCTTGAATGATGCGGGTATCCAGGTGCGGGACAGACATGGGGGGCGCACCCAGTGGTGGCTTGCCATAAACCTTGGCGTGGTGTTTCTCAATCACCTCAGGGTTGTTGCAGATCAGCCATTGACCACTGACCGGGAAACCGCCATACCCCCGACTCTCTTTGATGCCGGACTTTTGCAGCAGAGGCAAGGCTGCACCACCGGCACCAATGAACACAAAGCGGGAAATATAGAAATTCATTTGGCCTGTGTTGCGATCCTTCAACATCACCCGCCAGCGATTGTCTTTTAAAGGAATCAGCCCTTCAACCGACTGATTCAATTGTAGATCGAAGTCAGGCAAGGTTTGCAGGTGTTCAACCAGCGAACGGCTGAGCGCCCCAAAATTGACATCGGCACCATAGGCCATGCGTGTGGCGGCCACTTTTTCGTTGGCACCACGACCTTGCATCACCAAGGGCATCCACTGGCTGATTTGTGCCGGGTCTTCGCTGTATTCCATGTCCTCAAAAAGGTGGGAAGCTTTGAGCTGCTGGAAACGTTGACGTAAAAAAGCCACGTTTTCCTCACCCCAGACGAAACTGCAATGGGGTGATGGATTGATAAAATGCTTCGGTTCAGGAAGGGCCTGAGTTTCAACCAGATAAGACCAGAACTGAAGACTCAGCTCAAACGCCGCATTGATACTCAGCGCTTTGCTGATATCAACACTGCCATCGGGCTGAGTTGGTGTATAATTCAGCTCGCAGTAGGCTGCATGCCCAGTGCCCGCATTATTCAGTGCGTCGGTGCTTTCTTGTGCGACCTGGTCCAAGCGTTCTACTTGCACCATTTTGAGAGAGGGATCCATCTGCTTGAGCAGCATGCCGAGGGTCGAACTCATTACACCGGCGCCGATCAGCAGAACATCCACTTGCTTTGCTGTCATCGTAAAGTTACCCATCCTGTTTATTCTGGCCGCGATTATAGGCTTCGCCCTGCTACAATCAATGCCTAAAAGGTGGAATAAGCCATAAACAAGGGTTATAACCAACATCCTATGCACCTGATACATCTTATTGCAGCAAGTCTTTCTTTTTTTCTGATTTATGTTTTTGCGCCTGTTGAC
>SKHR01000065.1 GCA_007116865.1 Marinospirillum sp.
CTTCAACTTCCAGTCCGGAATCATCAGCCAACGCCGGTAATCCCGTATGCTTAGAGGCATTCCGTGCTTTAAGAATCGCGTTTTCTGCAAAACTTAATCCGGTTTCTTCGACATCGGGCACATCGTGATCCTGCTGACCTTCCACCTTCCACCCCAAGGGGGCCAAAAGGGCCTTGAACTCTTTCAACTTGCCTTCATTGCTGCTGGCAAGAATTAAATGGGTCAGACTCATATTCCAACTCCTCAGTCCATGTACAAGCGGCGAATAAAGTGCAGCTCATGCGCAGGCGCTCCACGCTCATAACTGACCCGCAGGTTGAATCTCATCGGGTCATCATGGGCAAAGCGGAAGGTCGCCAAGCTGGAGTAACCGGCCTGCTGACCGACCTGCACTTCACGAAAGCTGAGTCCTCGGGTTTGTCCAGCCAGATTGCCAACCTGACCAGAGACTCTTGCAACCACAGGCTCCTGCTCCCCTGACGCCAGTGTTTTCAGCACGGTGATCCTGATCAACCCCTGCCCCTGACTTCTGACCACACCATAGGCCTGAGCAATTTGAGGATCAAGAAAGCGGGTCGGCAACACATCATAATAGATGGTGTAGTCACCAACCTGCTCACTGTTGCGCTGCTGAGCCTGCACCGAAAAAGCCAGACTCAAGCACAACAATAGCGGAAAAAGCGTCCAAGTTTTATAGCGCGGGATCAACATAATCTTTCTCTAACGGCTAATCTTGTAAATCGCGACCTCGCCAAAGAGGTTTGGCCACAAACGGGCGGTCAAATGCCCTTTATAAGCAAAATCACCGACCGCACGGTCGAGTATTTTGATCCCCTTTTTGGCACACAGGGCTTCAAAGTCTTTAAAGGTGATCAAGTGGATGTTAGGGGTGTCATACCACTGATAAGGCAGGGTTTTAGACACCGGCATCCGACCTTGCAACATCAACGGCAAACGGTTGCGCCAGTGGGCGAAATTGGGGAAGGTCACGATGGCTTCCCGAGCCACTCTAAGCATCTCATCCAGGGCAAGATCCTGACGCCTTAACACCTGCAAAGCCTGAGTCATGATCACCAGGTCGTAACTGGCATCTGGAAAGTTCTGTAACCCATCATCCAGGTCCTGCTCCAGCACATCCACGCCGCGGGCAATACAGGCCGTGATTTTATCTGGATCAATTTCCAACCCATAACCTCGAACCTGTTTACTGGCTTCCAGGTGGGATAACAGCTCACCCTCACCACAGGCCAAATCCAGTACCCGAGAGCCGGGCGGCACCCAGTCGGCGATGATTTCCAGGTCAGGTCTCATAAGCGGACCTCCTCTGCCACTCGCTGCATATAGGCTGAAAAAACAGCCTGGTAACGCGCATCCGGAATCAAAAACGCATCATGCCCATGGGGCGAGTCAATACAGGCATAACTGACCCGCTTATCCGCCGCAGTCAAAGCATTGACCAGCTCCTCTGAACGACGCGGCGAGAAACGCCAGTCGGTGGTAAAGCTGATCACTAAAAAACGACACTGGGCCGCTGCCACCGCCTGACTGAGATCACCGTCAAAATGCGCGGCCGGGTCAAAGTAATCCAAAGCTTTGGTCATCAACAAATAGGTATTGGCATCAAACTGCTCAGAAAAGGTGTCCCCCTGATAACGCAGATAGGACTCCACCTCAAACTCGACCCCAAACCCGTAGTTGAGCTTGTCAGAACGCAGATCACGGCCAAACTTTTGTCCCATCGAGTGTTCGGACAAATAGGTGATGTGCCCTACCATCCGTGCCAGGCGCAAACCATGGCGCGGAATCACACCTTCTTGATAGTAACGCCCCTCATGAAATGCCGGATCAGACATGATGGCCTGGCGTGCCACTTCATTGAAGGCGATATTCTGTGCCGATAGTTTGGGCGTACTGGCAATCACCAGCGCATGACCAAGCCGCTCAGGGTAACGCAACGACCACTCCAGCACCTGCATGCCACCTAAACTGCCGCCAATCACGGCCGCCCAACGCTGAATGCCCAGCCGATCAGCGAGCACCGCCTGAGAATCCACCCAATCGGTGACCGTCAAAACAGGAAAATCCGGGCCATAGGGTTCGCCGGTTTTAGGGTTGATCGATGCCGGGCCGGTTGATCCGTGGCAGCCACCTAAATTATTCAGGGAAACCACAAAAAATTCATTGGTATCTATTGGCTTGCCCGGCCCGATATAGGCATCCCACCAGCCTGGCTTGCGATCCGTTTCTGCATGATAACCCGCCGCGTGATGATTGCCCGACAGGGCATGACAAATCAGCACTGCATTGCTGGCATTAGCATTGAGCTGACCATAGGTCTCCACCACCAGCGACCAGTGTTGCAAACACTGCCCACCGACCAACTGGAGTGGTGTATCAAAGTCGAGTGTTTGAGGCGTTACCAGGCCGACCGAATCCGCGGGGAAAAGCCCGGTTGTTGCCGGAGTTGCGTTCATGGCAAAGCTGTTGTCCTTAATAAATAAGAAATAAAACTGGCTACTAATCTAACACAACCAAATCAACTTGGGGCATTCGGTTTACCCCAACCCGGCGGTCAGCTAAAATAGGGGATTAACTTTTCTTACCCTCTTTCCATAACGCAGGTCATCTATGCTACGTATCGTTGAAGAAGCCCTCACCTTCGATGATGTTCTCTTGGTACCCGGTTACTCAGAAATCCTGCCAAAAGACGTCTCCCTGAAAACCCGCCTGACTCGCCGCATTGAACTCAACATGCCGCTGCTTTCTGCGGCCATGGATACCGTCACTGAAGCCCGCCTGGCAATCGCCATCGCCCAGGAAGGCGGGATCGGCATCATCCACAAGAACATGACCATCGCCCAGCAAGCCGCTGAGGTGCGTAAGGTTAAAAAACACGAAAGCGTTGTGGTCAAAGATCCGGTTTCTGTTGCACCCAGCACCAAAATTCATGAGCTGCTGGAAATGGCAAAAGACTATGGCTTTTCTGGCTTTCCGGTTGTGGATCAAGGGCGCCTGGTCGGCATCGTCACCGGACGCGACCTGCGGGTCAAACCTCATGCTGGCGACACCGTTGCAGCCATCATGACACCGGAAGAAAAGCTGGTCACCGCACTGGAAAACACCCCGCTGGAAGCCATCAAGGCACGTCTTTATGAACACCGCATCGAAAAAATGCTGCTGGTTGATGAAGACTTCCATCTGCGCGGCCTGGTGACCTTCCGCGACATAGAAAAAGCCAAAACCTACCCACTTGCCGCCAAAGACAGTGATGGCAGCCTGCGTGTTGGTGCCGCTGTGGGCACGGGCGCGGAAACCCCTGAGCGAGTCAAGGCACTGGTTGAGGCCGGTGTCGATGTCGTTGTCGTTGATACCGCACACGGCCATTCTAAAGGTGTGATTGATCGGGTTCGCTGGGTCAAAGAGAACTTCCCCGATATCGATGTGATCGGCGGCAACATTGCCACTGCTGAAGCCGCTGTTGCCCTGGCCGAGGCTGGTGCTGATGCCGTCAAGGTGGGTATCGGCCCAGGCTCCATCTGTACCACGCGGATCGTCGCCGGTGTGGGTGTTCCTCAAATCAGCGCTATCTCCAATGTCGCTGACGCCCTCAAACCCTATGGCATTCCCTTGATTGCAGATGGCGGCATCCGTTTTTCCGGCGATCTTGCCAAGGCACTGGTCGCAGGTGCGCACTGCGTCATGGTCGGCGGCCTTCTGGCTGGCACCGAAGAAGCACCCGGTGAGGTTGAGCTGTATCAGGGCCGAACCTATAAAGCCTATCGTGGCATGGGCTCTTTAGGTGCCATGGGGCAGTCTCAAGGGTCATCTGACCGCTATTTCCAAGACAAGGATGCGGGCGTTGAAAAGCTTGTCCCAGAAGGGATTGAAGGGCGGGTGCCTTATAAAGGCTCCATGTCTGCGATTGTCCATCAACTGATGGGGGGCTTGCGCGCCTCCATGGGCTATACCGGCAGCCAGGATATCGAAACCCTGCGCAGCAAACCCAGCTTTGTGCGCATTTCGAATGCGGGCATGCAGGAATCTCATGTGCATGACGTTCAAATCACCAAAGAAGCACCTAACTACCGCGTCAGCTAAGCGAGCCCAGCATGCAAGATATTCACGCGCATAAAATTCTGATTCTGGACTTCGGTTCACAGTACACCCAGCTGATCGCCCGCCGCGTGCGGGAGCTGGGCGTCTATTGCGAGATCTACCCCTATGACATGAGCGAAGTGCAGATCCGTGACTTTGCGCCTAAAGGGATTATTCTCGCAGGTGGCCCCGAGTCAGTGACCGAAGCTGGTTCACCGCGTGCTCCGCAGGTGGTTTTTGAGCTGGGCCTGCCTGTGCTGGGTATCTGCTACGGCATGCAAACCATGGCGCAACAGCTCGGCGGCCAGGTAGAAGGCTCCAATGTACGCGAATTTGGTTACGCACAAGTGCAACTTGAAGCCGAATCCGCCTTCTTCCACGACATTCGTGATCATGTGAATGCACAAGGCCAGGGCCTGCTGGATGTCTGGATGAGCCATGGAGACAAGGTGATCACCCTGCCGGAAGGCTTCCAGATTACCGCTTCAACCCCCAGCTGTGCGATTGCGGCCATGAGCTGTGAAGCCAAGCACTTTTACGGCGTGCAGTTCCATCCAGAAGTGACCCACACCCTGCAAGGTCAGCGCATGCTAGAGCGCTTCTTGCGCGAGATCTGTGCCTGTGACGCCCTCTGGACACCCGCGCAGATCATCGAAGATATGGTGCAGCGTGTCCGCGAGCAGGTGGGTGATCGCAAGGTACTGCTCGGCCTGTCCGGCGGCGTGGATTCTTCTGTGGTTGCCGCCTTGTTGCATAAAGCGATTGGCGATCAGCTCACCTGCGTTTTTGTTGATAACGGCCTGCTGCGCAAGAATGAAGGCGAGCAGGTGATGGAAATGTTTGCCCGCAACATGGGGGTTCGCGTTATCCGCGCCGATACCGAGGCGTTGTTTTTAGAGCGCCTGGAAGGAGTCGA